>VXPR01000249.1 GCA_009839405.1 Gammaproteobacteria bacterium | reverse complement strand
GGCAAGACCTACGCCCTCACCACGCTGGTCGCGCGTCTTCTGGTGGAGACCGAACTCACCATAGACCAGCTCCTGGTCGTCACCTTCACCAATGCCGCCACTGCAGAACTGCGAGAACGGCTCCGTCGCACGCTGGCTGCAACCTTAGATTGTCTGCGCAACGACGATGACAACGTCGAGCCCGAGAGCCAGGCGGCGTCGCTGGTCACCCGCTGGCGAAGCATCCAGATGGAGGAATCACTCGCCACGTCGCGCATCGCTCGAGCCCTGCAGGATTTCGACCGCGCCAACGTCGCGACCATCCACTCCTTCTGCCAGCGCGCCCTCACCGAGTTCGCCTTCGATGGTGCCCTGCCCTTTGGCTTCGAGCTCGGCGGCGCCGATGCGCATGAGGTGGCCGCCGTCGTGCGCGACTACTGGCGCATCCACATGGCGGACGCTCAAGCGCCGCTCTTGGAAGTGGCCCGACAACAGGCATTCACTCCCGAGAACCTCGCCGAATGGGCCCAAAAGCAGCTTGCGAATCCGGAGTCGGAGATTCGCGGTGCCCCGGACGTGGGTGCCGACTTCAATGTTCGCTTTGACGGCGCATTCGAGCGCTGGCAGCAGCGGACCTCCGCAATCAGGAAGGTCTGGCCGGGGCGCGGCGATTACTACCTCGACGCTCTGGCGGCGCTCGATTGGCACTCGAACAGCCGCACCAAGGTGCGCAACAACCTAGGAGAGGCGCGTGCCGTGTTCGGCGCGGTCGCCGGCGAGGTGCTCTTGGAGACTGCCATCTACCTGACGCCATCCAAGCTCCAGCGAATTCTCAAGAGTGGGCAGGCCTTGCCTGAGGGCCCCTTGGTTGTGGAATTCGAGAAGCTCGGCAGCAGCGCCGGGGACGTGGTCGAAATCGGCATGTCGTGGCTGCGCATGCAAAGGCGGCGATTGCTCGAAGACGCCCGGCAGCGCCTCTCGCATAGGGCTTGGGAGGAGCGCCGCCTGAGCTTCAACGACCTCCTCACGGAGTTGCACCGTGCCCTGACGACCGACGGTGGCGACCTGCTCGCGGCGCGTATTCGGCAGCGCTACCCGCGGGTCCTGATCGACGAATTCCAGGACACGGACCGCTTGCAGGCGGACATCTTCGAGCGGATCTATCCGGCTGACACATCGGGTGCCAGCCTCATGGTCGTGGGCGACCCCAAGCAATCCGTCTACCGCTTTCGCGGCGCGGATGTGTTCGCGTACGTGAAGGCGTCCGACCGCATCGAGCGCTCGCTGCATCTCGATAGCAACTACCGTTCCACCCCCGGTCTCGTCCGCGCCGTGAACACAGTGTTCAGCCGGGCGAAGCCGTTTCTTTTGCCGGAGATCGAGCATGAAGAAGTGGCGGCGGCCACCGACCGAACGGGCGAGCTTGCGCTGCCGGAAGGCATGGACGCAGCGGCGCTGCAGATTCGCGTGCTGGCGCCGGTCGAGGGAGCCACGCGGTCAAAGAACAAGGCGTTGGAGCCAGCCGCTGCGTGCGCCGCCAGCGAAATCAACGAACTGCTGAACGGCGCAACGCTGACGGGCTGCCCTCTCAAGGGTGCGGACATCGCGGTGCTCGTGCGCACGAAGCCGCAAGGCAAGGCGATGGCGCAGGCATTGCGTCGAGTCGGCGTGCAATGCGTGGAGATGGACGACACCAGCGTTTTCGCGACTCCCGAAGCCGCGGACCTGCGCCGTTTGCTGGCTGCCTTGGCGGACGAGTCTTCGTTTGCCGTGTCGGCGCGCCTGCGAGGTGCGCTTGCAGCAGATTTGTTTGGCCTCGACCTCGACGATGTGGTGTCGCTGCAAGACGATGACCAAGTTTGGACCCTCTGGCACGAGCGAGCTGCATCGTGGCGACACATGTGGGTGCGCAGCGGAATCGCTACGCTTGTGCGTCATCTGCTGTTCGATCCTGCCATCGATTGCGCCCGGCACCTGCTCGCCTCGGAAGGCGGCTTGCGCAGCCTGACCAACGTCTTGCACTTGGCAGATCTGCTGCGTGAAGCGGAGTCGGTGGGCCGCCTCGCGCCGGCCGGACTGGTGGAGTGGTTCGGTCGCCAGGACATGGAGCAACTGCTTGACGAGGCGACGCAACTTCGACTCGAGAGCGACGACGACCTAGTCCGCATCTTCACCATGCATCGCAGCAAGGGGTTGGAGTTCCCCATCGTCTATCTGCCCTTCGCCTGGTACTCCCTGACAGCTAGGAAAGACCAGCCCTCGGCCGATTACCACAATCGTGACGACGCAGACTTCCCGCCGATCCTCGACCTCGAACCCGATTCCGACGCCTGGTCCGCAGAGGCGGTCGAGCACCAATCGGACGAACTTCGGCTGCTCTATGTGGCGATGACGCGAGCGCAGCACCGCTGCATCGTCACCTGGACAAAGGCCGCGAGCTTCAAGTACGCGCCGCTGGCATGGCTAATCTATGGTGGCGACCGGCCCGACGATGCCCCGGAAGACGCCTACGAGAATTCCGCCAAGCACGTTGCGAAACTCGGCGGCTCGTGGCGCTCCGAACTCGAGGCATGGGCAGAGGGCCACGAGGACATCGCGGTCCTGGAAGCGTCGCAGCGAGCCGTGGAAGTGCCGGAACAAACCACCGTTTCAGAAGCCCTACGCGCTCGCCAACTAGGGCGAGAACTTGCGCGGATTCGCCAGATGACCAGCTACTCGGCCCTTGCGGCGCAGGCCGGGGCCGCAGTTTCCGCAACCGAGCATGACGACGTGGAGGCCGCCGACCACGACCAGTCCGAGGAGTCGGCAATTGACGGCGAGGAAGGCAGCGAGTCGCGACGGAGCGGCACGCTTGACCTCGGCAAAGTCGATCCCGAGTTGACGCCGGACGACGCCGCGGATGCGTTCGCCTTTCCCCGCGGGCCACGGGCCGGTGATTGCCTGCACGGCATCTTGGAAGTGCGGCTTGATCCGGAACGTGACCCGGACGCGGAAGTCCGCCGTGCGCTGCGACGTTGGCGCATCGGCGAGGAGTGGGCGTCCGTGGCGAGCAGAATCGTTGACAACGCTTGGCAGGCGCCGCTCGGCGAGTCCGATGGCCCGAGCTTCCGTTTGAGCGACCTCGAACGGCCCGTCCCGGAGATGGAGTTCCGCCTGCCAGCCAAGGAACTCGATCGCCGCCAGCTCGGCGAGTGCCTTGCGGCGCATGGTTATCCCCACCCCTTCACGGGCCAAGCTCTGCCCAAGGTGGAAGGCTTCCTGCAAGGCTTCATCGACCTGGTCGCCTGCCACGACGGACGCTGGTACGTCATCGACTACAAGTCAAACTGGCTCGGCGAGGAGCTCGCGGACTATTCCCCGGAAACCTTGGCCGCGGCCATGCACCACCACGGCTACCACCTGCAGTACCTCTTGTATCTGACGGCACTGCACCGAATGCTGCAACTGCGCCTGCCAGACTACGACTACGACCGCCACATGGGCGGCGCGCTCTACCTCTTCCTGCGCGCCATGCGCCCCCGATTGCCAGGCTACGGCGTCTTCCACGATCTGCCGAAGCGCGAGTGCATCGAATCCATCGACGCGTGCCTTGCCGGAGCCGGCGATGCCATCGGTTGAAACAGTCCTCCGAGGGAAGCCGTGAATACACCGGGTTTGGATCGGTTGCGCGATGCCGGCTATCTGGCCGACATCGACCGCCATTTCGCCCTCCTCTTGGAGGAACTCGGCGCATCGACGAGCGTGGCGCTGACGGCAGCGGTGGCGAGCGCTAGGCATCGCGTCGGACACACCTGTTTGCCGCTCGCCGGCTGTGCCGGGCAGGCAGTCGCACGAGTTGCCGATTGGCTGCCGGGCGCCGGCGCGTCAGCCAACGACGAAGCGGCCAGCCCCGTTGCCGATGTTCGGCTGCCGCCACTTGCCGAGTTGCACTCGGAGCTGAACGCCAGCGGCGTCGTGGAAACGTCGATTCCGCCAATCGAGACCAAAGGTGGCGAACGACGTCCCTTGGTCTTGGACGGCGACCGGCTCTATCTGCACCGCGTCTTCGAGGCAGAGCGGCGCGTGGCCGAACGCCTCAAGTCCTCCGCCGGCAGTGCCTTGCTGAGGGAGCCAGCGACGCTTGGGAACACCATTGCGCGAATGTTCCCGGACGCCGGCGAGGAATTCGGCAGTGCCGCAAGGGCGGCGACCGGCGGCAAGGTCTGCATCGTCACCGGCGGTCCCGGCACCGGCAAGACCACCATGGCAGCCCGACTCATCGCGTTGCTGGTGGAACTCGGCCTTTCCGACCCGCGCCGCATCGGCCTCGCAACTCCCACCGGCAAGGCGGCAACGCGCTTGCAGGAGTCGGTGGCGTGGCAGATGGAGGATTTGATTGCCTTGGTTCCGAAACTCGCAGAGTTCGTGCCCGCCGCGAGCACGGCGCACTCGCTGCTCGGTCGGGGCCGCCTTGTGCGTTTGGACACGCTCATCGTCGATGAATGTTCCATGCTCGACCTCAAGCTGATGGCAAGGCTCCTGGCGGAGCTTCCAGAAACGGCTCGCCTGATCTTGCTCGGCGATGCGGCACAGCTCTCGTCGGTGGCGCCAGGCTCGGTCTTCAGCGACCTTTGCGGGGCGGGCGAGTCCGGCGAATCCGCGCTCGGCGATTCGCTGGTTCGGCTGACGACGAGCCATCGCTTCGCCCAAGACGGCGGCATCGGTCGCTTGGCGACCGCCGTGGTGGAAGGAAATGCACAGGCCGCGATCGCGAGTCTCGAGGACGGAACGGATTCGGCGGTCACCCAAGTCCCGCTGGCGGAGGACGATTTCGCAGCCTTCGCCGAGGCCTACGCGCTCGAAGACTGCGTTCCGGTGATGGAGGCCATCCGTCGCGGCGAAGACGCGTCCTTCCCCTCCCGCCGCGTCCTCTGTGCCCACCGCACCGGCGCCTTTGGCGTGGGCCGCTTCAACGCCGTGGTCGAGCGCTGCCTGCGTGACTTGGGCCTGATTCGAGCGGGCGATGAGTTCTACATCGGCCGCCCCATCATCATCACCCGCAACGATCGCCCCACCGGCCTCTCGAACGGCGACACTGGGATGGTCGTCGAGGGCCAGGACGGTCTTCGCCGAGTCTGGTTCCCCGACCTAACCCCCGTCAGCGCGGCGGACCGCTTCCTGGTCGCTCCGGCCCGCCTCCCCGAACACGAGAGCTTCTTCGCCCTGACCGTCCACCGTGCGCAAGGTTCCGAATACGACGAGGTCGCCTTCATCCCCGGCCCTGCCGAGTCGCGCGTCAACACCCGAGAACTCCTCTACACCGCCCTGACCCGCGCCCGCCAGAAGGTCACCATCCACGGCGACCCGCTCGCCATCCGCAGCGCCATCGCCCGCAAGACTGAGCGAGCCTCGGGCCTGCTGGACCGCCTGGCCGTGCATTAGCTACAGGCTAGGAGGCTGCGTCGTAGAAAAGGCGCTGGCGCGAATGGGAGTGACAGGAGGGGCTTCGTTCGGAGATTGTGGCGTACGGGCGTTGGGTCGGCGCGCGCCACCACCGTTGTGGGGGGCCTTCCCATCACTCTCCCCTTGCGGGGGAGTCGAG
>VXPR01000069.1 GCA_009839405.1 Gammaproteobacteria bacterium | reverse complement strand
GCTGCCGACCCGCCCAAGCCCATCGGGGGCCGCGCGGGGCGCCCCTACGGGTTCGCTTGCGTTCACCCCGGCTAGGCCAGCGCCGTTTCTACGGCGCAACCTCCGGGCCGAGTCCGTACTCGCCACGAAGGTAGATGAGCGGAGTTGCATCCGGGCGCAGGATGCGGAACTCGCGCGGGCTGCCGACGGCGATTGTGTGGTCCCCCGCGTCATGTTCGGCCACCAGTTCGCAATCCACCCAAGCAATTGCGCCATCCAGGATCGGTGCGCCATGGCCGTTGGTGTGCCACGGCATGTCCGCCGACCTGCCGGCCTGCGCGAACGCGTCGCTGACGGCCTGTTGGTCTTGCGCAAGAACGTTGATGCAGAAGGAGCGGCGCGCGCGAATGCGGGGCCAGCTAGTGCTCGTCCGCGCCGGACAAATGGCCACGAGGGGCGGATCGAGCGAAAGGGAGACGAGCGACTGCGCCGCGAAGCCCACGAGCGCACCGTCTTCGGTGCCGGCAACGATGACGACGCCGGTGGCGAACTGTCCCATCGTGTCGCGAAATGCCCGGCTGTCGAACGTTCCCATCGCTGCCCGTCGTGGCGCGCCCGGCACGGTCGGCCGGTGCGGAGTGGGAACTATAGCCGACGCAAGTACCGGCCTTGCCAGCAGTCCTACGCCTGGCCAATGGGAACGCGCCACGGAGACGGTGCGTTAGCGTCATTCGACGAGCGTTATCCTAGGGCTGTGGGGAGTCGCAAGGCCCAGCGCCAGCGCCCTAACGGACCCGTCGGCAGTTCGCTGCACGATTGCCAGCCTTCACTTCTGCAGTCCGCGCGCGAACGCGACGCAGCCAATCAGCGAAACAGTCCTTAGCTCAGCCGCCCGGCCGTTCGAGCCGCCGCCGAAGTGCGCGGGCGGCCGCAAGGACCGCGGCGTCTTGCACGCCCTTCGTCGCCAACGCTTCCCAGCATGCAGAGAGCACCGTTTGCGCGAATCCCCACGCGGCGATGCGTTCGGGATCGAGCGCGAGAACCTCGGCCAGGATCGACACTCGATCGGATACCGCCCGGGCAAGAGTGGCCTCGTTCGGGCACCAAGCGAGGCGGTTTCGAAGCATCGCGGCGCACTCGTACTCGGTCTCGGCGATCAACCCGTGCGGGTCGATGACAATTGGCCGCGATGTCCCGTCTCCGCGCGCGGACACGAGCACGTTGCTGTGGTGCAAGTCGCCGTGAACAAGGCACGGGGGCGAGGGGGATGCCACGAGTGTGGACCAAACCGTCTTCGCGGCATCAACCAGCTTCGCATCGACGACGCCACGGTCGCCGAAGGCACGGCTGTAGTCGGCCAAACCGCTCGAATCCTGTGCCACGGCGCGGAACAGCCCTGCTTGATCGGCGGGAGGTGGACTCCGACTCAAGCGATTGATAAGCGATGCGATTTCTCGTGCTGTTTGCCTGTCTTCGCGCTGCGACTGGGGATCCAGGGGCAATCCCGGCGACAGACACTCCATCAGGTAGGCATCGGTACTGGCGGCTAGAACACCTACGACGGCGTTCCCGGCGTGGTGGAGGAGCCACGCCGACTCGGCAGCCGTGACGCTCGGGTCCGGACTGACCTTGAGGACGACCTCGCGCCCATGCCGGCTCTCGGTCGCGAATGCGACGAAATTGAAGGAGAGCGAAGCGACCGGGCGCAACTCCCGAAGCTGCCACCTTTTTTCTAGCGCTGCTAGGCACTGCGGCAAGTCTGCAAGCCAGCGCCGGCCGTTCGGAAAGTACCCAACGACGTTTTGGACGAAGGCAGGTGGCAATGGGTCCATGTTCATTCGGGGAGCGTCAGCTGGGAGAAGCGGAGGCTATGGCCGCTGGGTGGTCGGTGGATTGCGGACGGTTGGTGGATTGCGGACAGGCAATCGGAGTTGTTCGCCTGTTGTGCGCCTGGGTTTTGTTCGCCTGTCAAGGTTGGTGGAGTGTCCAGATTGGTGGATTGTGCACGTGGCTTGCGGACAGGCAAACGGTGTTGACGGATGGTGTTGTTCGCCCGGATGGTGTTGTTCGCCTGTCTGGGCACGGTCCCGTCTAAGCACGCACCCGTGTCCAAACGTTGTCGTTCGCCTGTCCGCGCTCGCCCTGTCCACGCTCGCCCAAACATGATCGCCACCCCAGTGCAGGCATGCTGGGCACCTCCCAGTTCGAGCCAATGTCAGCTGTGTCCCACGCGTGTGCGCTCTCGCGTACGGCGCCTTCGGCCATATCGGCGGCTTCATCGAGCTTAACTCTGGCTTTTTTGTACTCGGCTTTGCGGCACCATAGCCCGCATGGCCACTCCCCGAAAACACCTCGTCGACAGTGAAGTCGCCTGCACCTATCACGTCTCGTCCCGGTGCGTCCGACAGTCATGGCTGTTTGGCTTTGACGCGCTCACACGCAAGGACTATTCGTACCGAAAGGCCTGGCTCACGGAACGACTGAAGGTGTTGGCGACCTGCTTCGCCATCGAGCTCTATGCCTACGCCATCATGAGCAATCACTACCACTTGGTCCTCCGGCATGACCCCAAGGCGTGCGAAATGTGGACTGATGAGGAGGTGGCGGAGCGGTGGGTGGAGGTGTATCCGCCGAGAGGGCAGGGGCAGGCCCTGGAGGAACGCAAGGCCGCCGCCCGCGAGAGGCTGCTCGGCAACGCGGGCCGCCTTGCAGGAGCCCGAAAGACGCTTGGTTCCCTTTCAGGCTTCATGCAGCACCTGAACCAACCGATTGCCAGGCGCGCCAACAAAGAGGACGAGCGCAAGGGGCACTTCTTTGAAGAGCGCTTCTACTCCGGAGCACTGCTGAGCGAAGAAGCGGTCGTCGCCGCCATGGCGTATGTCGATCTGAACCCCGTCCGCGCCATGATCGCGCGGGACATTGAGGAGTGTGCCGACTCCTCCATCGGCGAGCGTCTCCGCGAGTGCACCGCGGAGTCGCTCGAGGAGTTTCTTCGACCGGTGGCCTCCGGCATCAAGAGCCGTGACGACTGCGCTGTGGAAGGCTCGAACGAGGAGCCCGCTGCGCCCGAAACGACACCCGCCAGCCATGGCGAGCGCGCAATCGGCACGAAGGTCGAGTCCACCGAACACCCCGCATCGTCGCGCCCGGACTACCCAGGGCCGCAAAGAACCCTTGGCGAGTACGTCGCCGTGCTGCGTTCGTTGGCTGCTGGCTACCGCCTGGACCTGCCGCCGGACAAGGTCTCCGCGTGGTCTGTCAAGGTCGCGACAATCCGGCGGCGGCAGCGGGCCTTTGGACCCTTGGAGCACCTGAAGCGGTGGGCCGCGGTTCGCGGAATGCCTGTTCGCGGCATACCGTTGGCGACATAGTACGTAGGCGAAGCGAGCCCCACGCGCTGATGGAGCCGGCCGTGGCCGTCCCCTCAAGCACTCATGTGTGAGCGGGCGTCTCTCGCGCCAGGCTCGCCAAGTCTCCCAGGACCCGACCGGTCACCCGATCCCTCTGCCCCAACCGCGATCGGGTCCCCCCCCCGATCTGGTCTGTCTAAACTGGTTCGCCTGTCTAAACTGGTTCGCCTGTCCAAACTGGTTTGCCTGTCCAAACTCGTTCGCCTCGTTCGCCTGTCTTCGCAAACCGAAACTCGTTCGCCTGTCTTCGCAAACGGTTTCCTGTCCAAACCGGTTCGCCTTTGTTTGCCTGTCTTCGCGAAGTGTGCTCCCCTTTGTTTGCCTGTCTTCGCGAAGTGCTTCCAGTGTCTTTTGACACTTGCCGGCTGTCGAGGATTCTGTCCTTGCAGTCGGCTAAAATGCTTGGCCGTGGTCAGGTCGTTCCCAATCTTCCAGAGCGACAGCGCCGCGCCCCTCGCCGCTGTTGATTTGGGCTCCAACAGTTTCCATCTCATCGTCGCGTACGACCACGACGGTCGGCTCCAGGTTGTCGATCGCCACAAGGAGATGGTGCGTTTGGCCGAGGGCCTCTCACCCTCCGGCACGCTTTCCACAGACGCCGCCGCACGGGCCATTGCCTGCCTGGGACGGTTCGCGCAGCGGATCCGCCACCTGCCGCACGAGAACATCCGAGTCGTTGGCACCAACACCTTGCGCAAGGCGCGAGACAGTCAAAACTTCATCGAACGAGCCGAAAAGGCACTGGGGCATCGCATCGAAGTCATCAGTGGGCGGGAGGAAGCGAGGCTCATCTATCTGGGCGTGTCCCACTCCCACGAGGACAACTACGACACTCGCCTGGTAGTGGACATCGGTGGTGGCAGCACAGAACTGATTCTCGGTCGCCAGTTCCAACCCCGGCTGCTGGAAAGCCTGCACATGGGCTGCGTTGCCATGTCGGACGAGCACTTCCCGAACGGCCGCATCAGGAGTGGCGGCATGGCGGACGCGGAGAACGCAGCGCGCCAAGAACTCGAGGTGATCGAGCATGTGTACCGCGCACATGGCTGGGACACGGTGATCGGCGCTTCCGGCACGATCATCGCAATTCAGGACGCAATTCAGGAACTGTCCGGCGAACGCGGCATCACCGCAGACGGCATTGCCTCAGTGCAACGACGACTTCTCGACGCAGGTCATGTGGATGCTGTGGACTTGGAGTCGCTGAACGTCGAACGACGACCGGTGTTTCCCGGTGGCGTCGCGATTCTGGCCGCGGTTTTCGCCGCGTTGGGGGTCGACCGCATGACCGTTTCGGACGGAGCGTTGCGCGAAGGCCTTCTGCACGACCTGCTCGGCCGTGTGCACGCGGAAGACATCCGAGAGAATACGGTCGCCAACCTCGCGTCTCGCTACCATGTCGACACTGCTCAAGCCGACCGGGTTGCCCGCACCGCAACCCGACTGCTGGAACAGGCAAGCACGGGCTGGCAGTTTCGACAGGTGGATGCGCCCCGCATGCTCGGTTGGGGCGCCATGCTGCACGAGATCGGCATGGACATAGCGCACAACCAGTACCACAAGCATGGAGGCTATCTGCTGGAACACTTGGACATGCCTGGCTTCTCGCGCCAAGACCAGCACCACCTCGCGATGATCGTCCGCGCTCACCGACGCAAGTTTCCGATTGAACTCTTGCGCGACGCGCCCGAACTGATGCGACTTTGTGTGCTGATGCGCTTGGCGGTGGTGTTCCACAGGAGTCGCGCCACCCTTCCGCTGCCTTCGATCTCCCTATCTGTGCGGCGGAGCTCCATCAAGCTCACGCTTCCCAAACGCTGGATGATCGAACACCCGCTTACCGCCCTCGACATCCAGCAGGAGGCGGAGTTTCTCGGCGCCATCCCCATCGAGCTCCAGTCTGGCATGCGCTGACGTCCGCCGCTGTCCCGGACAGGTGCTTGCTGGATTGGGTTCGGAGAGTCGCTTTTGCCGGCGGGGCGCCTTTGCCTGTCTGAGGCGGGGCGGTCTGAGGGGGCGTTTTGCCTGTCTGAGGTGGCAGCTGTGTTGGAGGGGCGCTTGCCTGTCCGAATGACGGAGGGGGAGGGGCGTTTGCCTGTCCGAATGACGGAGGGGGCGGTGTGTTATTCACAAATCCCGGCCCCCGGGGCGATGATGAATGGGGGGGGGGGGGGGGGGGGGGGT
>VXPR01000419.1 GCA_009839405.1 Gammaproteobacteria bacterium | reverse complement strand
GCGGACTAGGCCGTTCCGAGTCCATCGGCGCATTCGAGACGGGCGACCACAAGGGTCGCCCCTACGCTAGGAGTGGGGCTGCGCAGAACCGGTCAGATTGCGAAGGAGTTGCCGCAGCCGCAGGTGGAGGAGGCGTTGGGGTTGGTGACGACGAACTGCGAGCCTTGCAGGTCTTCGCGGTAGTCGATCTCGGCGCCGGCGAGATACTGGAAGCTCATCGGATCCACCACCGCCGTCACGCCGTCGCGCAGCACCACCGAGTCGTCGTCGGCGATGTCTTCGTCGAAGGTGAAGCCGTAGGAGAAGCCGCTGCAGCCGCCGCCGGTGATGAACACGCGCAGCTTAAGGGCGGGGTTGCCTTCGTCTTCGATCAGTTCGCGCACCTTGGTGGCGGCTCGGGAGGAAAAGCCGAGCTCGGCAAGGGCCGCGCCTTCGGCAGCGTGGAAGGCGCCCTCGTCAGGGTGGGAGGTGTCGATCGATGTTTCCATTGGCACGCAGTATAAGCCCGCCTACGCCGTCCGGGACGGCGCGTACTTGGGTTTCAGGGCAGCAGCCTGGGCTTTACGGGACTCGACGGAGGCGCACGGAGCGCCCCCCTTTCCTCTCGTCTTCCTCGGCGTCGTCGGCTTCCGGCGTGCTCGCCGGGCGCTCGGCCTGGTTGCGCGCGCCGGTTTCGCCACGCACCAACTGGCCCTCGAGCACGGCGCCGAGGCGCATCTCGATGACCCGGTAGGTGACGTTGCCGGTGAGGTGCGCCCGCTCGGCAAGTTCGAGCTTGCCGAGGCAGCGCACGTCGCCTTCGACGCGACCGTTGACGACCACCGTGGAGGCCTCGATCTGCCCGACCACGGTTCCCGACTCGCTGATGGTCAGCGTGGCTTGGTCGCCCTCGCCATACACATCGCCTTCGACCCGTCCGTCCACGACCAACTCGCCAGCGAAGCGAATGTTGCCCTGGACCGCCGTGTTCTCGGCGATCAGCGTGCCCGTGCCGGCCTGCTCCCGTACTATGGTTTCCTTTCTGGCCATGTGCCCGACTATAGTGCAAATTTTCCGCCGGCGCGAAGTGGTCCTTGCACCTGCCCGCGAAGGATGCTGCGGCACAGGTACTATGCGCCCATGCCTTCCAAGCAGCAGCCCGCGTCCGGCAGCCAAGAACCGCCCGCCGGCCGCATCGCCCGGACCCTGAAGCGCCCCCTCGAACCATTCCGGGCTCGGCTTGCCACAGCCAATGCCCTGCCGCAGCTTGCACTCCTCGCGATCATCGCCGGCGCCCTGACTGGCGTGGTCAGCGTTGCTTTTCGCATGGCCATCGAGGGCGGCGCCCTGGCCATGCTCGACAGCCACGCCGAGGCCTTCGAGGAACTGCACATCGCCGGCCGCATCATCGCGCCCATAGGCGCTGCCCTCCTGATCGGGCTCGCCCTCACCCGCCTTTCCACCACCGACCGCCGCGTCGGCGTGACCCATGTCATGGAACGCCTGTCTCGGCATCAGGGGCACATGCCGCTGCGCAACGCCGCCATCCAGTTCTTCGGTGGCGTCGTCGCCTTGAGCGCCGGCATATCCGGCGGTCGGGAGGGGCCGGCGGTGCATCTCGGTGCCGCCACCTCCAGCTTCCTCGGCGAGCTGTTCCGGCTGCCGAACAACAGCGTCCGCACGCTGGTCGCCTGCGGCACAGCCGGGGCTGTGGCCGCGTCCTTCAACACGCCGATGGCCGGGGTGATCTTCGCCATGGAGGTGGTGATGATGGAGTACGCCATCGCCAGCTTCGTGCCGGTGATCCTCGCGGCGGTTACCGCCACGGTGATTTCGCGCTATGTCTTCGGCGATGCGCCGGCCTTCGCGGTGCCGGCCGTGGAACTCGGCTCCCTGCTCGAACTGCCCTACATCGCCTTGGCGGGGGTGCTGGTGGGCATCACGGCGGCGGCGTTCATCTTCCTCACAAGACGCTTCAATCGGCTGGAGCCTTGGCCCTTCTGGGCCCGCGCCACGGCCGCCGGCGTCATCACCGCCGCCGTTGGCCTGGTGGCACCGGAGGTGCTGGGCATCGGCTATGACACCGTCGATGCGGCGCTCCTTGGCGACGTGGCTTGGACGACCCTCATCATCATCCTGATCGGCAAGATGGTTGCCTCGGCCGCTTGCGTCGGAGCCGGGCTGCCGGTAGGCGTCATTACCCCCACGCTGGTAATGGGGGCGGTGCTTGGCGGACTCTTGGGCACCCTCGGCAACGCCCTGGCACCAGACGCCGCCTCCTCGCCAGCGCTCTACGTGATGCTCGGCATGGCGGCGATGATGGCGGCGGTGCTGCAGGCGCCGTTGGCGGCGCTGGTGGCGGTGCTTGAGCTCACCGCAAACCCCAACATCATCCTGCCGGCCATGCTGATCGTGGTGATCGCGAGCCTGACGGTGAGCGTGGCGTTCCGGCAGCGCTCGATCTTCCTCGGCACGCTGGCCGACCTCGGCCTGCAATATCCACCCGACCCGCGCTCTCGGCACCTGTTGGCATCCGGCGTCGGCAGCCTGATGCGGCAGGACTTCGCCCGCTTGCCAAGGCGCACGGACACCGCGGCAGCGTGGCAAGGGCTCGAGAGCGACCCGCTTTGGATCGTGGTGGACGGTCCGGACGGCACGCCCGAATCGGTGCTGAACGCCGCTGATCTGCGCACCTGGCTCGCCCAGCGCACCGTGCGCGGCGACAACCTTTTCTCCGCCGAAGGCCCCACCATCGACTTGATGACCCCTCCGGGCCTGCGCATGGATGTGGTGGTGGTGAACGAGCGCGACACCCTGCACGAAGCCCTGGAACGACTCGAATCCGCCAACGTCGAGGCCGTATGCGTGGAAGGTGGGGGGGCAGCGGGCAGCGTGGTGGGCGTGATAACCCGCGACGACATCGAGGATTTCACGAGGATGGGCCAGAACGAGGGCTGAGGACCGCCTCGACAATGGGGAGGGCGGGCCTTGAGGGAGACGCAGGCAAATGGCATGGATCACCGCCTTTCACGTGATCGCCATGGTGTGCTGGATGGCGGGGCTGTTCTACCTGCCGCGCCTGTTCGTCTATCACGCGATGGCAGAGGACGAAGCCACCAAGGCGACTTTCCGCACCATGGAGCGCAAGCTCTATCGCGGCATCACCACCCCCTCCGCCATCGCCACCGCCGCGCTTGGCATAGCCGCCGCCTGGGGCGTGTGGGAAGTGGTCGCCACCAGCGTCTGGTTCTGGGCCAAGATGGCGCTGGTAGTCGTCCTCTACGCCTACCACGGCATCTGCGGCCGAATGCTGCGCGCCTTCGCGGAGGAGAAGAACACCCGCTCGCACCGCTTCTACCGATGGTTCAACGAGGCTCCGATCCTGCTTCTCGTTCCCATCGTGATCCTCGTCGTGGTGAAGCCCTGACCACGCGGGGATACCCAGAGCGCAAGTGGTAAGGTTCGCGCCCGCGTGGCTCGGCCACGGAACCAGCCTTCCGACTCGCCCCAACAAGGAACGCCTAAAGCCACATGCCTCGCACAACCTCCGCCGCCCTGTTCCAACGCGCCCGCGGCTCCACCCCCGGCGGCGTCAATTCGCCCGTTCGGGCATTTCGCGGCGTCGGCGGCGACCCCGTGTTTATCGCCAGGGGCGACGGCGCGCACATCTTCGACGTCGACGGCAACCGCTACATCGACTATGTGGCGTCTTGGGGCCCGATGCTGCAGGGCCACGCCTTCGAGCCGGTGGTGGCCGCCGTGCGCGCGCAGGCAGAGGCTGGGCTCGGCTTCGGCACGCCCACCGAGATCGAGGTGGAGATGGCCGAGACCGTGGTGCAGCGCGTGCCCGGCATCGAGCAGGTGCGGATGGTCAACTCCGGCACCGAAGCCACCATGTCCGCCATACGGCTGGCGCGGGGGTTCACCGGGCGGGATCTGATCCTCAAGTTCGACGGCTGCTACCACGGCCACGCGGACTCGCTGCTGGCAAAGGCGGGTTCCGGCGTCCTCACCTTCGGCCTGCCGAACTCGCCCGGCGTGCCGGCTGGCACCGCCCGCAACACCCTCACCGCGCCCTTCAACGATCTCGACGCTGTGGGCGCGGCCTTCGCGCGCCACGGCGAAGACATCGCCGCCGTCATTCTCGAACCCATTGCCGGCAACATGGGCTGCATCCCGCCCGACGACGGATTCCTGGCGGGCCTCGCTTCCATCACCGAGCAACACGGCGCACTGCTGATCTTCGACGAGGTGATGACCGGCTTTCGCGTGGCCCCAGGCGGCGCGCAGGAGCTCTACGGCATCGCTCCCGACCTCACCACCCTCGGCAAGGTCATCGGCGGCGGCTTGCCGGTGGGCGCTTTCGGTGGGCGGGCAGATGTGATGGCGCACATCGCCCCGGAGGGCGACGTGTACCAGGCCGGCACGCTGTCGGGCAATCCGCTGGCCATGGCCGCTGGGCTTGCCATGCTGCGCTCGCTAGACGAGACGTTCCACGCCCGCATCGGCAAGGCCACGAAGCGCCTGTCCGAGGGCGTGCGCGAATGCGCCGCGCGACGCGGCGTAGCCGTGGTGGTGAACGACGTCTGCGGCATGTTCAGCCTCTTCTTCACCGAGGCCGGGCAGGTTCGCAGCTACTCCGATGTCGTCGCCTGCGACACCGAGCGCTACGCGCGGCTGTTCCATGCCCTGCTCGACGCCGGCGTCTATTGGGCACCAAGCGCCTTCGAGGTGGCGTTCGTGTCCGGAGCCCACGACGATGCCGTGATCGACGCCACCTTGACGGCGGTGGATGAGGCGTTGGCGAATGGATGACGACCACACCATCGACGTCTACGGCATAGGCAACGCCCTGGTCGATTTCGAATATCGAGTCACCGAGGAGTTCCTGCGCGACAACGACATCGCTCGCGGCCACACCACGCTCGTCGACGCCGAACAGATGGCGGACATCCGCGAGCGCCTCGACGGCCATGACACCCGCCGCACCTCCGGAGGCTCCGCCGCCAACACGGCCTATGCCGTCGCCGCTTTCGGGGGCCGCGCCTTCTATGCCTGCCGCGTCGCCTCGGACGAGGACGGCGGCTTCTTTCTGCGCGAACTCGGCGACGCCGGCGTCGGTTCCAAGCAGGGCGAGCGCCCGGAAGGAGTCACCGGTCGCTGCGTGTCGATGGTGACGCCGGACGCGGAACGCTCGATGTTCACCTTCCTCGGCATTTCCGAAGAGCTTTGCCCGGAGGACTTGGATCACGCGGCGCTCGCCTGTTCGCAGTATCTCCACATCGAGGGCTATCTGTGCTCCTCCCCCACGGCTCGCGCCGCAGTGGCCCAGGCGCGCGAGGCCGCCAGCGCCGAACGCGTCCGCGCAAGCCTCGTGATTTCCGACCCCGCCATGGTGCTTTTCTTCCGCGAAGGGCTCGAGGAGATGCTCGGCAACGGCGTCGATCAGCTCTTCTGCAACGAGGAAGAAGCCCTCACGTGGACCAAAACCGACCGCCTCGACATCGCAGCGAACGAACTGAAGGACATCGCCCCCCACGTCAACATCACCCTCGGCGCCCGCGGCAGCCTCGTCATCTCCCCGAAGGAAAGCGCCGAGGTGTCGGGCTTTCCGGCCGAGGCCATAGA
>VXPR01000314.1 GCA_009839405.1 Gammaproteobacteria bacterium | reverse complement strand
CTGTCACAGTGCACTCCTCAACCGAAAATGGAACGCCGCCGGCATTCTAGCCGCGAGCGTCGCGATGGCGGGCGGGCTGTGGGGCATCCCTTAGTAGAATCCGCCAGCGCGTCCCGATCTTAGGAGCACTCATGCCAGCAATCCAACGCCCATCGCATCGCCCGCTGCGGGCGCTGGCGGGCCTTGCCGCGATTTGGTTGGGTGCCGCCGCCCATGCCGGTGGTTCCTACATCGAGGGAAGGCTCGGTGCGATCGCGCTCGACGATCTTTCCGGCACTGGCATCGTCGACTCCACCATCGGCTTCGCGCGGCTGGAAGGCGACGTGGCCGGCCACCTTTCCTACGACGACACCTTCGTGCTTGGGGCCGAGTTCGGCGTGGAGGAGGTGTTCGGCACTTCGCTGCGCGTCGCCGCGAGCCTCGACGGCTTCCAGCCAGACCTCAGCAACGCCAATCTCGACGCCGACCTCACCATCAATGGCGTCGATGTGCCTGACACGCCAAACAACTCGCCGCTGACCGCCGACGCGGTCACTGACCTCGGCCTCGACTTCAACCATCGAACGGTCATCGCCTCCGGCAACGCCTTCTTCGACCTGGACCTGGGTGCCGTCGTCCCCTACGTTGGCGTGGGCTACGGCGTGCTGCTGGTGGAGAACGCCAATCAGTACGAAACGGGCTTTCTTCTCCATGCCGGAGTCCGCTACGACGCCACCCCACTCACCTACATCGGTGCTCGCTTCACGTGGTATCGCGGAAACGGCCCCCAAGACGACACCGGGGTCAATTTCGACACCTTCGAGACCCAGGCCCTCGCCGTCTCGATCGGCGTTAAGCTCTAGGCAGCGTTACAACCTGCTCATTGCTAGAGGGGGCGGATACTGCGCAGCCAAGATTCGCGTTGGAGGCGGGAACAAATCAACCCCGCCCCAGCAAATCCTCCACATTCACCCCCAAATCCACCCGAACATGCTCCGCGAACGTGCGCAGCCGTTCCGTCGCGGCGTCGTCGCCCTGAATGCCTCCATCGAGCCCATCCGGAAGACGTTGGCAAAGCTCCCACAGTGTTACGCGCCGCAGGCTCCGACCAAGCACCCAACACCGATCGCCGCCGGGTGATTCGCCGCCAGCCACCAGCCTCGCAATGCCCGTCTCCTCCAATACGCAGACCACACGCTCGCGCTCCTCGGCGTCGAACGCCCCCACCTCGCCCACTTCTCCCTCCGAAACCGCCTTGCCCGCGCCATGCGCATTCCGCAGCAGCCGCACCACAGCCAGGCAGCGAATCACGAGGGGCAGCGAGCCGGGGTCTGCCGGTGCCGGTCGCATCCCCATCGTGTGCACCAGCACGGCCCCGGCCAGCACCAGAGCCCACAGTAGATATACGCCAGCGAGAAACAGGGGCAACACCGCGAATGCCCCGTAGATGAACTGATGCTGGAGCAATGGCACCACGGCGCCAAACAGCACCTTCGTCCCCTCAAGCGCCGCGGCCGTCACCACCCCGCCGGCCACGGCGTGAAGCACCCGCACGGGCGCCGACGGCACCGCGTAGTAGAGCAGGGCAAACGTCGCTGCCGACGCCGCTGGAGGCAGCCACTGAAGCTGTCCCGCCTCACGATCCGCCAGAAACGACAGCCCAAAGTCATAGCTCGCGGCCGTCACGGCAACGCCAACCAGCGGCACGCCCAACGTCACCACCCCCCAATAGGTGAAGAAGCGCGCCCCGCCGCGCCGACGCACGGGCACGCCCCAGATCGCATTGAACGTCTGCTCGACGCTGCGCACCAGCAGCAGCGTGGTGGCAAAGACAAACGCGAGGCCAAGCAGCGTCAGTTCGTTGGCGTTGGCCGAAAACTCCTGCATCTTCTCGAGCAGCACATCGCTTGAACCGGCCACAAAGTTGCGAAAGATGAAGCGGGTGATGGCGTCGCCCGTGTCGTCAAACCCCGGCAGGAGCGACAGCACGCGATACACCACCGCCATGAACGGCACGACTGCAATGAGCGTGGTGAACGTCAGCGCCGCTGCCGCCCCCATGCACCCCCGCGCCACGAACTGCCGCGCAAGCGTGCCGACGAACCAGCGTGCGTAGTGGGGCAACTCACGAACCTTCACCTCGTGACCCACCCATAGCCGCACTCGGGAACCACGGATTCTGCTTCGCGCCCCCCTCCCGCCGGAACTCTCCCGCATCCAACACGATGCGACGAAGCTTGGCCATCCTGCATCGCTGCCAACCGTTTACTGCACGACGGCAAAGGGATTCATGATTAGCAGTGTGTCGGAGATGCGCTGGCCAGACTGCATGTCCTCGGTCAGGACTACGCCGCAATCCGCCAGCGTCGCGGCCGCCAGTATCATGCTGTCGTACACGGAATAGTGGAAGCGTGCGAAGTACGCCATGCCCAGGTCGTGGGTATCGGTTGTGAGCGGCTCGACTTGGCAGAAGTGACGGATGCTGGCAAGCAGTTCAGCGACCTCGCGAGGCCCTAGCCCAAGCTTGCGGCTCGCAACGGCCGCGAACTCGTTCAATACCTGCACGCTCACCGTGCCGCCCGCTCGCAGCAGTGCCTCGGCGCGATCCGCCTTCGAACTGTCATCAGAAATCGCGTAGAGAAGCACGTTGGTGTCAAGAAACGGGCGTCCAGGCGCGCTGCGGTCATTCTCGCGCATTCGCGGCCTCGCGGTCGAAGCGGAAGTCACGTGGCATCCTTCCACGATACTTGCGGATCCGAGCCAGAATCTCTCCGGGATCCTCGGCTCGCCCGAGTTCGAACACACCGTCCTTGGCGACGCGGATCTCGACTTCCATCCCCTCGGCAAGACCGAGCGCCTCGACTACCACGGCCGGAATCCGGACAGCCAGACTGTTCCCCCATCTCGCGACCTGCATGAGCCATTCTCCAACGATATACGCTCGACGAACTGTATATCCTATGTCCTGGCTCGGCAACCGCCATGCACATCAGGTCCCTTCGGCGAAAAAAGGGCCACGATGGACGCAAATGGCTCGCCGGGGTCGCATGGCGAACGCTCCTTGGAGGCGACGTCTTGCGAGCCCAAGGGGAGGGGCCGTTAGACGCGGCGCCTCGCGTGCGCAGCTCCCCTAAACTCCACGCGATACGATCGGCCGAGGAGACCACCACGATGCAAATCAGGACCGCGACACCCGACGACGAGGCTGCTTGCGCCGCCCTCCTGGGCGAACTCGGTGCAGCAACCGGAACCGAGCCAGATCCAAGCCTCACAGAGACGTTCCAGGCCCTCCTCACCAAGGATCGTGGCCAGATCATCGTCGCAGTCGAGAACGGCGTGGTGCTCGGCATGGCGACAGTGAGCTTCAATCTCGCGCTCCGCTACCGCGGCGAATACTGCCAACTCGAGGAACTCATCGTCTCCGCCAATGCAAGAGGTCGAAACCTCGGCGGCCAACTCGTGCAAGCCACCATCGACGCCGCAAAGGCAAGAGGCTGCCCCGAAATGGGCCTCTACCTCCTCCCAACCACCGAACACAACCGCCCCTTCTACGCCAAGTACGGCTTCGAAGCACTCGGCACGGAAATGCGCCAACGCCTCGACGGTTAGCCGCCGCGGGAATGACCCCGTCGCGGATCACCGTCCTGGCGGCGGTGGGTGGTTTCAGCAATCTGTGATGCGGCCCGTTGGCCGGTAAGGTAGGCACCGTGGACGGTGGCGGGGTAGTCCTCGGTGGTTGCTTCGCCGGCGAAGAACAAGCGGTTGTCGATTGGCCCTGCGACTTCTGCGTACTGCTCGAACGATGCGCCGGTGGGGACGTAGGAGTAGGCGCCTCGCGACCATGGGTCCGAGAACCAGCGCGTTACCCGAGCATCTCTTGGTTGTGGGGTGGTGCCATACATCTCGCCGAGCGCTGCGAGGGCCAGCGCTACGGTGTCGGCGTCCGAAAGGCGCTCGAGCTCCGTCGCCACGTTGCCGGCGTTGAACATCAGGAGCATCGGGATGCCGGTGGCTGGGTAGAGGTTCAGGGTTTCTGCCCAATGGCCTGGACCTGGGCCAACGTAACCGATGATTTCCGCGTCCTCGTCCCAGAAGACCTCGTCGAAGAGCAGGCAGGTCTTGTTGAGCACCCCCATCTGAAGCAGTTCGATCGCTCGCTGTTTCGGCGCCGGGAGTCCTGGGCGAAACGAGACCGCTCCTTCCTTGAGGACGCCGAGGGGGAGGGTGACCACGACGGCTGAAGCTTCGTAGGTGGCGCCGGATGCGGCCGTGACGGTGATCGGCGAGTCGGCGTGGTCGATGCTTGTCACGGCGTCGGCGCACCTGATGTCCAAGCCGGGAGCCAGCGCATCGAGGACCTGGCGGTAGCCGCCTGGGAAGACGACGTCGTGTCCCGGGAATGCCCTTCCCCCGGTGATGCTCTCGAGCGAGAGCCTTCCGACATCGGCGCCGAACTCGTGCTCGACGATGGTGTTGAGTTCGTGCGCCAGATAGCGTCGTTCACGGACACCGAGCTCGCCAGTCGCGGCGTAGCTGCTGTACGCGGCAGCAAGGCTTTGACGCGGACGTTTCCTTGCAGACGACCAAAACCCGTCGAGGATGTCCTCTGCGCGCTCCGGCGGCGCGCCGCCGTCGTGGAAATGGACTACGTCGTTGTCGTAGTCGGTTGGCGAGGTTGCGATGCCGTTGTCCGACGCGATCGCCGAGATCGGATTGCCTTTGACGCCGTGAATCCAAGATGCACCAAGGTCAATTGGAATGCCGCCGCCGATTGTGTCCGTCCAAACGCGTCCCCCAATGCGGACTCGGGCTTCGAGGACCACCACGTTGACGAAGCCATTGGCGCGCAGTTCCGCGGCGGCGGCCAAACCAGCGATGCCGGCGCCGACGATGACCACCGGTTCACGGTGAATCGCCTTCGCCTCACCGCGGCCAAGGCTGCAGCCCGAGACTGCGGAGGCGAGGGCGCCGAGTCCGGTGGCGGCCAGCCCATGTGCCAATGCGGCACGACGGCTTAGCACGGTACCCGCGCTTGGACAGGCATACCCGTGCCAGAGGCAATCATCCGCCTGCCGACGTCGTTTCGCTCCGAGCCAAATGCGCGCGTTTGCGGACTTCGCGCTCGCGCAGGATGCCGGCGACGATTCCGCCAGCGTCCACTTCGGCAGACCCGGTGCCCAGCGTGTCGACGACTCGGCCGTAGTTCAGGTAGTAGCGGGAGCCATTGGGCGTGCGCTTGAGGAAGCCACAGTCGATCATCCGGCGGCGCAGGGTTACATGATCGGGGGTTCCCCGCACCGATGCGAGCCAAGCGATGAGGGCCTCGTTGATCTCTTGCTCCGCGTAGGGGCGCTGGCGTTCCAGCGTGCCGGCGACCACCGCCAGCAGCGTGTCGCGGTCTGCCGGGTTCGTTGGGAACGCGTGGAAGCCGCCAGCGCGGAAGATGCGCCGCAGGGTGCTCTCGACGCCAGCCGCGTCCGGGTGTGGCGTGCCGTCAAGGCCATCGTTCGATCCGGCGCTGGCAGGCGGCCTACCAAGTGTCGATGTACGGATACTTCTTCTCCGTGCGGGGCTCTTTCGGCGGCAGCCGCTTCAAGCTGCTCGCGATCCAGCTTCGGGTGTCGGCCGGGTCGATGAC
>VXPR01000535.1 GCA_009839405.1 Gammaproteobacteria bacterium | reverse complement strand
GCGGCCTCGAGATTGATCTTGAGCGCCGTCTCTTCTATGTCTGCCCCCTTGGGGGCGCGGGCCGAGTTGAGGCCGATGGACACCCGCGCCTCGGTGGGGTCGATGACCACCGAGGCACCGGACGACAGCCGCACCTCGCGCTGGAAGGCGGTCTCGATCTGGCTCTCAATCTGGTAGCGGCTGAACAGCGGCACCGCATCGGTGTAGCGCTTGATGCGGCCGAGGAGGTTCGGCATCACCTGTTCGGTGAAGTCCCGCGCCTCGTCGTAGGCGTCTTCGTCGTCGATCAGCACCTCGCCCACGTCCTGGCGCAGGCAGTCGCGCAAGGCCCTGACGATGACGGTGTTCTCCTGATACAGGAGGGCCGTTCCGCGCCGCTTGCCGGCCTCGTTGATGGCATCGTTGAGCTGCAGCAGGTAGTCGAGGTCCGCCTGCAGTTCCTCGGCGCTGCGGCCGATGCCGGCGGTGCGGATGATCACGCCCATGTCCTCGGGGATGTCGAGGCCCGACAGGCTCTGCCGCAGCGCCTCGCGCTCCTCGCCCTCGATGCGGCGCGAAATACCCCCGGCACGGGGGTTGTTCGGCATCAGCACGAGATAGCGGGCGGCCAGGCTCGGGAAGGTGGTGAGGGCCGCGCCCTTGTTGCCGCGTTCCTCCTTCTCGACCTGGACGATCAGCTCCTGGCCAACGCTCACGGCATCGGCAATGGCCGTGCGGCCATTGCGACCGCCCTCACGCTCCTGGCCGCCCCCCCTGCCGCCACCGCGATGGTAGCTGCGGGCGATTTCCTTGAACGGGAGGAAGCCGTGGCGCTCGCCGCCGAAATCGACGAAGGCGGCTTCGAGGCTCGGTTCGACGCGGGTGATGCGTCCCTTGTAGATGTTCCCTTTCTTCTGTTCGAGGGAATGGTTTTCGATGTCGAGGTCGTAGAGCTTCTGCCCATCGACCATGGCAACGCGCACCTCTTCGGGCTGCGTCGCGTTCACAAGCATGCGTTTCATGTGGCGTGTCCGTTTGCGGACGCCGACACGCGAAGTTCGTCAGATCACGCGCGCCCTCGCGGGCGCGTTGGCAGTTCGCTTCGCGAACTGCTTGGCGTCGGGTTCGTTGTTCGGCAAAGGTACGAAGGCAACGTTCCCGGGCTCACCTGGGGCGTGAAGCTTGATGACAAGAGCATGAAGACCCAAAGTGCCGACTGCCGCCCAAGACGGGCAGGCAGCAGCCAAGCACGCACGGTCCCTGAAGGCCGTGTGCGGTGTTCTTTCCTAACGGTTCGCGTGTCGTTGGCGTCAATCGAAAATGTGGTCGGCAGCCGGTTGGGCTGCCCCGTTTCTTCTGCCGGCCGTGTGCTTCGCCGGTTTCAGCATCGGAAGGCGGGGGCTTGCCCCAGTTGGGTTGCCGCGCATTGGTCAAGCGGCGCGTCCCCTCCGACGGGGGCGCACTATAGCAGCCCTTGACGGACGGTGACAAACTTCGTTTTTCGCCGTCGCCAATAGCGCCAAGTCAGGAGGCCAGGTTAGATGCGCGCCAAGCCGGTGCAGGTCGTCGAGGTTGGGGAGGCTGCCGGGCAACGCCTCGACAATTTCCTCATCGCCCGCCTGAAGGGGGTGCCGAAGAGCCGCATCTACCGCATGGTGCGCGGCGGCGAAGTGCGCGTGAACGGCGGTCGGGCCAAGGCGGGACAGCGCCTCGCAGCGACCGATCGGGTGCGAATCCCGCCCCACACGGGCGCGGATGCCAGCGAGCCGACCGCCGACCACGGCCTTGCCGTTGCAGTTCAGGGCGCGCTCCTCCACGAGGATGAAGATCTCATCGTCGTCGACAAGCCGAGCGGCATCGCCGTGCATGGCGGCAGCGGGGTGCGCGCCGGACTCGTCGAGACCTTGCGGGCGAGGCAGCCGACGGGCTGGCTGGAACTGGCGCATCGGATCGACCGGGACACATCCGGCGTGCTCGTGCTGGCGAAGAATCGGCGCACGTTGCTGGCGTGGCACGAGGCGTTCCGCGCCGGCCGGGTGCGCAAGCGCTATGACGCCGTCGTCGAGGGCGAATGGCCGGCGGCCTTGCGCACCGTGCGTTCGCCGCTCAGGCGCCTGACGCTCGCCGGCGGCGAACGGCGGATGCGCGTTGCGGCGGATGGCCAGTCGGCGCGGACCGACTTCGAGGTGGTCGCGAGGAGCGAGGGAGCGACGCACGTGCGCGCATTCCCGAAGACAGGACGGACGCATCAGATTCGCGTGCACGCGGCGTCAAGCGGCCATCCCATTCTGGGCGACGACAAGTACGCGCGCGGCAAGGCCCGGAGCGGCCGCCTGCTCCTGCACGCAAGCCGCCTGCGCGTGGAGATTGACGGCGTCGCATTGGACTTCCGCGCTCCCTTGCCGGCAGCATTCGGTGGCTTCGCCGCGGCTTCGTAGGCGCGATGCGTCGCCCGTCAGGCCGCGACCTGGTGGCGACACCCCGGAGTGACCGGGCGCATCCCACGGATAGGTCGGGAAGGCGCTGAGGTCAGGGCTTGCCGACGCGGTAGGTTACGGTGAATTCGGTCTGGCGCCAGCTCAGCCACGTCAGCACGGGGTAGAAGAGCAGGGCCGAGGCAACATGCCACTCGGCCATGTTGCGCAGCGCCACAGGGGCGCCAGCCAGGTTGACGAGGGTGCCGAGGACAAGCCCTTCGAGCAGCATCGCCGCCAACAGTGCGGTGGTGATGCGCGAGACGATCGAACGGGGGATCAATGCTTGCATCCGCTGCGCAAGCATGGCTTCGGCGAGGTAGGTGAGGCCGAAGAAGATCACCGTCCCGTAGCGGCGCAACCCACGGTACGTGTCGCCGTCGGAACCTAGAAATGTCGCGTACACCACCAGCGCCATCGCGCCGCAGACACCTGCGGCAACGATGCACCGGCGCCACCCCACGCGGGAGTCGCCGGCCGCACGCAACCATGCCCCACACAAGACCCAGTAGCCGGCCAGCAACGCCGCCGCTGGAAGGATCGTCGCCTTGAAGACAAAGTAGGCAGCGCCGTAGCGTCCGCTGGCGCTCACAGTGGTGCAGCCGCTAAGGTGGGGAAAACACTCCGGGATGTGCCCGCCGCTGCTGGAGAGGACGTAGGCCAGGATCACGCCGCCCCACGAAAGCAGCCACACCAGCACGGGAATCAAGCGCAAGTCCACGCATCGAAACTACCATAGGCGGATGCGTGGAGAAGGTGTGCGGACGGCGGCGGCCATCCTAGCAGCCTGTCGGGCTTCGGACGGCGTAAGCCGGCCGAATGCCGATGGGGTTCGAGGTCGGCTTGGGCTGGGGCAAGAAGCGTTGCCGAAGGCAACGGTTCTTGTGGCGCTGGCGTCGGCGATGCTGGCGACTCTCGCGACCACCGCGGAGGAGGATGTGTGCCAGCCGCAGCACGACTCGGCGGCCTTGGCGCAACTGCCGTTGGAGGCGCTTGCCGGCGTCTCGCTCGATGCCGACGGAGAGTATCGCGTCGCCGCCGTGGAACTCGTGCGCCGGCCCCTCTTCAATACCCGCGACCCGGCGGAAGACAAGCTCCTCTTCCGAGCCGCCAACCGCTGGCACATCGACACCCGCGAGCGGGTGCTTCGGGCGATCCTGCTGTTCCGGGAAGGCGACCCGGTTGGGACCTCGCTCCTCGCCGAGTCGGAACGGGCCCTGCGTGGCAAGTCCTTCCTCTACGACGCCCGCGTCTTTGCCAATCGGGCCTGCGACGGCCAGATCGACGTGGCCGTGGTGACCCGGGATGTCTGGTCGCTGTCGCCGAGCCTCGGCTTCACCCGCACCGGCGGCGAGGAGCGCCTCACGGCGGGGGTCTCGGACAGCAACTGGCTCGGCACCGGTACGGCGTTGGAGCTTTCCTACTTCGACAATCTGGATCGAAAGGGCTTCGTCGTCGGCTTCGCCGAACCCAACCTGCTCGGCAGTCGCGTTGGCCTGCGGCTGCGCGCCGACGACACCGACGATGGGAGCGGCAGGCACGGGACGATCTCCTTGCCGTTCCATTCGTTGGATGCACGTCGTGCTTGGGAGCTGCTCTGGAACGGGTCGGAACGTCGCGAGCGCCGATTTCGCGACGGCCTGGAACTCGCCGTGTTTCAGGTGCAGCGGCAGGTGGCGACGGCGTCGTTCGGTTGGTCGGCGGGATTGCGGGACGGACGCGCTTCGCGCTGGCGAGCTGGCCTCACGTCGGAAGAGCACCGCTTTGCGCCAGCGCCCGGGATGGCGCAACTCGAAGGCAACGGAATGGGGCAGCCCACCCCAAGATTACCGAAGGATCGCGCCTTCGCGTTTCCGTGGATCTCGTTCGAGCGCGTCGAGGATGCCTTTGTCCGCACTCGCAACGTCAGCCGCGTTCGCACAACGGAGGATCTGTTCCTTGGCCGACGGACCACCGCACAGTTCGGCTATTCCCCTCGCGGTGACGGGCACTTCGTGGCCGCGGCCAGTTTTCGCGATGGATGGCGCTCGCCAGACGCCGAGGGCGAGCTCGGGCGAGACACCTTGCTGTATGGCCTGAATGCCTCCGGCTACTGGAACCGGGTGGCAGGGAAGGCCGAAAACGCCACCGTCGCGGTCTGGGCGGATTGGCGTCGCCGTCATTCGCCGCGTCTCGCACTGCATGTAAGCGCATTGGCGGAACGCGGCTGGGGCCTGCCCCTCGATCGCCAGCTGCTGCTCGGCGGCGACACGGGCCTGCGCGGCTATCCCAACCGCTTTCAGGCCGGCGCGACGCGCCTGAAGCTGACGCTAGAGGAACGTTTCTACTCGAGCCTCTATCTGGCGCGAGTGCTGCGAGTGGCCGCCGCCGCCTTCCTCGACGCGGGCCATGCATGGGGCGGCAAAGACGCCGAAGGGCGAGTCGCCGGCGACGTTCTCGCCAACATAGGTGTGGGCCTTCGCTTCGAATCCACCCGCACCAACCGCGACGTCGTCTATCACATCGACCTCGCGCGGCCGCTAACCAAAGGCCCCGGCGTGGATCGCTACCAACTCACCCTCACGAGCAAGCGCCGGCTGTGAAGTAGGCCCTGCGCCAAGCCCACGCATGGGACTACGCCTCGACACAATTGGCAGGGACCGAGTGGCGCCGCGGGTTCAGTCGCCGCCGAACAGCCGGGCGAATGCCTCTTCTGCCTGCTGCAACCCGTCGTCGGTCAGCACCACAGACTTCGCCTTGGAGCGCGGGTTGGAGATGAGGCCCTTTTCGTGCAGCCGGTCCAGCGCGTCCCAGTCGAAGGACTTCCAAACTCGCGGCAGCATCCCCGCTTGCTGACCGTGAATGCCCAGAACGAGCAGCGCCAGCACGGCCTCGTCGATCTTGTCTTCGTCCATCTGCACGAGACTAACCGAAACATGCCCTGCCTTCGCCGGCAGGCAGTGACTGAAAGCGCCGCACGCCTCCGACTGCCAGGGCAACCTCCCGAGGCCGCCTGCAACGCGATGGGCGTGGAGGATGGTTGGGGGCGACTGCAGATTGTCCGGGCCCCATCCTTCGGCTTTGGCCTAAACGCCCAAAACGCCGATCATTCCGTGGGGGGGGGGCTGCGGCGCCCCTCGAGCGGCCAGCGCGAGGTCGCAGAGCTGAGCGCGTCCAGACCGGGGA
>VXPR01000386.1:4390-5624 GCA_009839405.1 Gammaproteobacteria bacterium | reverse complement strand
GATCCAGACCCAGGAACAGGTCGTCGCCGTCGTCGGGACTCTCGAGCAGTATCTCCATGACGGTGTTGCCGGGCAGGTCGCGCAGCACGCGCTTGGTGCCGGGCTCGCCGCTGAGGACGGAGTTGAAGGCCCGTTCGATGCCTTCCTGGCCTCGATCGTCGATGTCGGTGCGTCCGACCAGATGCGCGGCCACCTCACCGGCGGGGTAGAAGCGGTGGTACTCCGGCTGCAAGTACACGCCGGCAATGCCAAGGGCTCGAACGCGACGTTCTGCATCGGGTTCCACCCGGCGAGCGATGTAGGCAAAGCGGCGCTGCCGCTCTCGGGCGGCGTTGATGCGCGCGCGGATGCGTTCGGCATCGAGTTCCAACACGGCGGCCAGCGCCTCGACGTCGCCGGAGGCGAGCACGGTTTCGGTCGGGTCCACCCAGGCGGCGGCCATGGGCGCGCTCACCGCCAGTGGCGTGCCCTTGCGGTCGTAGATCATGCCTCGGTGCGCCGGGATTTCGAGATTGCGGATCGACCGCGCCTCGCCTTGATCGACCAGGAACTCCCGATCCGTGACGACGAGATAGCCCGCCCGCAACACCAAGGCGCCAACGCCAAATAGAAACGTCCACACCACCGCGTGATGGCGCCAGCGCGGTGCCACGGCGCGGGCCGGATCGGGACGGGTGGCTCTCATCGGGCAGGCGCGCCCTGAAGGGCGCTTAGGCAGTTCGCTGGCGCAAACTGCTCGGGTTCGCTCGCAGCTACGGCTAGCAGCCTCCGCGTTTGGCCGCTGCCCGGTAGAGTCCGACAGCCTGCTAGGCGCACTTCGTCGGGGAAGCGCATGTCGAGCTCGGCCACGGCGATGCGTTCGACGTCCTGATAGGACTTGAGCGTGGCGCGTTCGAGGAGGAGGTACTTGTACTCCTCAAGGTGGCCGTCGCGGGTTCTGCGGACATCTTCGAGGTGGCTGAAAAGCGTCCGCATCTCGGCCGCCTTCAGTGCCGCGCCGATGCCGGTCAGGCCTACCAGCGCATACACCGCCACGGTTACGCCGAGCCACAACGGGCGCCTTCGACGCAAGCTCATGCGCTTGCCTCCAAGGGTGCGAGCAAACGCGCTTCTTCGTAGGGGACGGGCTTGTCCCGTCCCGGGGGGGCCGGGGCGGCCCGGGGGGGGCCCCGGGGCGGGGGCGCGCCGCCCGCCGCGACGAGCACGGTCAAAAAAAAACCACAATCCACCGAGA
>VXPR01000386.1:373-4380 GCA_009839405.1 Gammaproteobacteria bacterium | reverse complement strand
ACGGGGCGCTTTCTCCTAATCATACTGGGTGTGCCTCCATGGGGGCTCCAAACCGCGGTTTTTTTTTGGGGGGGGGGGGGCCCCCCCCCGGCGCGCCCTGACGGGCGCGCAGACGCTGCGATGTACTCGGCACGGATGGGACAAGCCCGTCGCCCATGGCCCCCGAGCCGCGACGGCTGGAAACCCCAGAACGATCCGCGGAGTTCGTCCCGGTTTGCTTGACTTTCTCTGCCACCTGCAAGAGCGCGCTGCGGGAGCGAGGATTGGCGGCGATTTCGCTCGCATTGGGGCGGATGCCCTTGCCGACCGCCGTCGCCAGCGGCGAGAACGCCGTCGGCACCGGCAAGCGGCGTGGCGTTGGCGGGCCTTGCTGCCAGTCGCGCAAGCGCTGTCGCACCAGGCGGTGTTCCAGGCTGTGAAAAGTAATCACGGCGAGCCGGCCACCGGGGTGAAGTGCTTCGAGTGCGGCATCGAGGCCGCGGTCGAGCTCCAGGAGTTCGTCGTTGATGTGAATGCGGATCGCCTGGAAGACTCGGGTGGCCGTTTGTCGCAGGGCATCGCGGCCCCGCGTCGGGCTCGCACCCATCACGACATCACGCAGTTCGCCGGTGGTGCGAAGCGGGCGTTTCAAGGCGATGCGGTGGGCGATGCGACGGGCATGGCGTTCCTCGCCAAAGCGACGCAGCACGTCGGCGATTTCGCCTTCGCTGGCGCTGCCGAGCCAATCGGCTGCGGTGATGTCGCGGCGCTGGTCCATGCGCATGTCGAGGGGGCCGTCGTGGCTGAAACTGAAGCCCCGCTCCGCGTCGTCGAGTTGCGGCGAGGAGACGCCGACATCGAGCACCACGCCGGCCGCGCCTTCGCCCGGCGGCATGTGCTGGCCTAGCTCGCTGAAACGGGCGCGCACGGCTTGAACGCGGGCGTCTTGCTGGGCCAGTTCGGACGCGGAGCGGAAGGCCTCTTCGTCGGCATCGAGTGCGATGAGGCGGGCGTCGGCGTCGAGCGTGGCAAGGAGGCGGCGCGAGTGGCCACCGCGACCGAAAGTGCCGTCAACATAGAGGCCGGACGGGTCGCCCGCGAGCGCCCGCACCGTCTCAGCAAGCAGCACCGGGACATGCTCCGTCACTCTTCGCGCCCTGCCTCGCTGGCATGGGTTGCGGGCGCCGCGCTGCGGTCAGATTCGGAGTTCACGCAGCTCATCCTCGTCGTCACCACCGGTGTCGGGCCAGCCTTCCATGTTCTGTTGCCAGCCTTCGGCGCTCCAAAGCTCGAGCTTGTTGAGTTGGCCAAGGAGAACGGCCTTGCGGTCGATGCCGGAGTATTCGCGCAGCTTCGGCGGAATGAGAAGCCGCCCCTGACGGTCGATCTCGATGTCGAAGGCAAAGCCGATGAGCATTCGCTGCACCTTGCGCACCCGGTTGGAGGCGTTGTGCAGCCCTTTCAACCCCGCCTGAACCACCGCCCATTCGGCTGCCGGATACACCAGCAAACATCGTTCGTGCCGGTCGATGGTGACCACCGCCCGGCCGCCGTCACCGGCCGCAAACGCCTGCCGATAGCGCCCGGGAATCGCCATTCGACCCCGCTCGTCGAGGCTTACGTCGACGATCCCCCGCAGTTCCTGCGAGAGGTCTTGCGAGGAGCCAAAGCGCTCGTCCGGCAAATCGCCCCCGGCCACCACAAATCACCACTTCGTAACCCAATTTTCCCACATCGCACCTAACCAGCCCGTCGCTTGGATGTCAAGCGAGACCGGAGGCGCTATGCTGCGGCGGACGTTGGATTTGTGCTGCCGTTAGGAAGGGGTGTATGTCGAGTCGAGACAGCGATCCGGTCGATGTCCTGATCATCGGCGCCGGGGCATCCGGCGCAGCGGTGGCTTGGAGTCTCGCCGAGACGCGGATGCGCATCGTCTGCATGGAGCAGGGGGATTGGACGAGTCCGTCGGAGTACCCGACCAACTTCCCCGATTGGGAGCAGCGCCTGACCGAGCGCGATCACATTGATCCCAACGTGCGCGCCCGCCCCACCGACTATCCCATCAACAATGACGAATCGCCGATTTCGGTGGTCAACTTCAACGGCGTCGGCGGCGGCACAATCCTCTATGCCGCACATTTTCCGCGCCTGCATCCTTCTGATTTTCGCGTGAAAAGCCTTGACGGCGTGGCCGACGACTGGCCCGTGGACTACGACGCCCTGGAGCCGTACTTTGCCGAAAACGACCGCATGATGGGCGTTTCGGGGCTTGCGGGAGATCCGTCCTATCCACCCAAGCAGCCGCCCTTGCCGCCGCTGCCGCTCGGCCGGGTGGGCGAGACGGTGGCACGAGGCTTCAACGAACTCGGCTGGCACTGGTGGCCGGCGGACAGCGCCATCATCTCGCGCCCTTACGAGGGTCGTGACCAGTGCAAGAACTTGGGGCCTTGCACGTCAGGCTGCGCGCAAGGCGCCAAGTCGAGCACCGACATCACCTACTGGCCCGTCGCCTTGCGGAGCGGCGTTGAACTTAAGACCCGTTGCCGCGTACGCGAAATCACTGTGAACGCTGAGGGCATGGCGGACGGCGTCTGGTACTACGACGAAGACGGCGAGGAGCACCATCAGCGCGCGGAGGTGGTGGTGCTCGCCTGCAACGGCGTCGGCACGCCCCGTATCCTGCTGAACTCCACCTCGCCCCAGTTCCCGGACGGCCTCGCCAACTCGAGCGGCCTGGTCGGCAAGAACCTCATGTTCCACCCGGTCGGATTCGTCCAAGGGTTGTTCGAGGAGCGTCTCGACAGCCACATGGGACCGCAAGGCTGCTGCAGTTTGAGCAACGAGTTCTACGAGACCGACCCGGAGCGGGATTTCGTGCGCGGCTACATGATGCAGATTGTCCGCGGCGGCGTTTGGCCGTGGAGCACCGCTATGCTGGGAGCGAAGTCGGGCACGATTCCGTGGGGACCAGGGCACCACGAGGCGTTCGCGCGCCGCTTCGACCACACGGCCAACATCGGCATCCTCTGCGAGGACCTGCCCGAGGAACACAACACCGTGACCCTCGACCCGGAACTCGTGGATTCGGACGGCATTCCCGCGCCGAAGATCACCTACACCCTGAGCGAAAACAGCCGCGCCATGCTCGACCACGGCGTCGCCCGCGCCAAGGAAGCGATGCTGGCGGCTGGCGCAGTCGAGGTGACGGGCGGCGGCCCCGCCCGCCAAGCCGGATGGCACCTGCTCGGCACGGCGCGGATGGGGGACGATCCGGAGACGTCGGTGGTGAACTCGTGGGGGCGCAGCCATGACGTCAAGAACCTCTTCATCGTCGATGGCAGCATCTTCGTGACTTCCGGGGGCGTCAACCCCACTAGCACCATTCAGGCGCTGGCGCTCTACATCGCCGACACGATGAAGAAGAACCTGGCAAACCTCTTCGACTGACAACGATTGACCAAGGCGATGAATGACGAACTGATTGCTTCCGACGCGCCGCTTAGCGACGCACAGCGCGACATCTTGGCGGCACTGGCAGACACGCTCGTGCCGGCGAGCGACGACGGCGCCATGCCGAGCGCGAAGGAACTTGACGTGGCCGGCTATATGGCGCGCAACGCAAGCGACTTCCTGCCGGAACTGGGCGAAATCCTTGCCCGCTTTGACGACGGCTTCGTGTCCGAACCGCTAGATGCGCGCTGCGAGCGGATGCAGGCGTTCAGCGAAGCCGAGCCGGAGTCGTTCGGGCGGCTGCTTGCCGAGGTGTATGGCTGCTACTACCAAGATGCACGGGTGCTCGAAGGCATCGGCGTCGGTGCCGGACCGCCGTTCCCAAGAGGCAACACCGTGGAGCCGGGAGACCTGTCGCTGCTTGATCCGGTGCTAGCGAACCCGACCAACTGGCGCCGAGAGGTGTCCTGAACGCTGCGCGGTGTCGCCGGCCGGGGATGTGAGGGCGGCCCCCCTCCGGGGACACGCGCGGAACCCCCGTTATCTAAACCCCCCCCAAGCGGGGTTGAAAGGAAAAA
>VXPR01000386.1:0-363 GCA_009839405.1 Gammaproteobacteria bacterium | reverse complement strand
GCCCCGCGGGGCCCGGACCGCGCCGGGTGGGCCCCGGCGGGGTAGGTCCGGCCGCCCCCCCCCCGGAAACCGGCGAGGGCCCCCTTTCCTCGACTCCCCCGCAAGGGGGGATTGACAGGAAAGAGCGTGCCGCCGACGTGTTGGGGGATGCGAGGGCGGTACCCAACGATCCGGAACGAAGCCCCCACATGTCGCTCCCCCCTCGCAGGGCGTGACAGGAAGGTGCGCGCGGCCGCCGTTTGTTTAGGGGATGCAAGGGCCGTACGCCACGATCCGGAACGAAGCCCCCACACATCACTCCCCCTCAAGGGGGGAGTGACAGGAAAAGAGCGCGCGGCCGCCGTTGTTGGAGATGTGAGGGTA
>VXPR01000218.1:4387-5630 GCA_009839405.1 Gammaproteobacteria bacterium | reverse complement strand
GTCCGCAGCACTGCCCGCTGGCGCCGCTTCGCGGCGCCCTGGCAGTTTTCTCCATGCGAAAACCGCGAAAGCGAGCTCGCTCCCTCCTTCGACTCGGTGGTTTTCTGCGGCGCAGGTTCCTAGCGTCGAGCAAGGCGAAGCGTGCATCCAACTGCAACGCTGGCGCATGTTCTTCATGGCTTGCGAGGAACTGTTCGGCTTCAACGGTGGCAGCGAGTGGCTTGTCTGTCACTATCGGTTCCAGCCTCGCCCGATCGCCAATGGCTTGCAGGGCGGAGTGCAGCCGCTCTCGTAACGCTTGCAGCGTGGCGCGCAAGATGCGTCGGAAGGAGGATGCGAATGGGTGTGCGTCGTGGGCTCAGCGCCCGCCTCGGACGGCTCTTTGCCGTGCAGCTCACGGTCATTGGCGCGGCGACCGTGGCCGGTATCTTCGCGACGCAAGCGGTGGTGGAAGACCTGCTCACGCGGCAGGCGCTGGCACTCGAGGCGGAGCACTACTGGCAGCGCCGGGCCGAGAACGACGGCCACCCCCTGCCGGACACGGCCAACATGCGTGGCTACCTTGGCGGGCCGTCGTTGCCGGCCGATCTGGAAGGCGCAACTTCCGGCTTCCGCCGGCTAGCGTTCGAGGGACAAAGCCGCCTCGTGCACGTCTCAGAGCACGCCGGAGAGCGGCTGTATCTCGTCTTCAACGCCGGGCAGGTGTCGGATCTCGCCTTCTATTTCGGCATCCTTCCACTGTCGGTGGTGCTGCTGCTGATGTATGTGCTGCTGTTCGTGGCCTATCGCTGGTCTCGTGCCGCGCTGTCGCCGCTCGTGCGCTTGGCGCGGGAGCTCGAGACGGTGGACTTCGACCGGCCCGGCGGCGTCGCGCTCCATCTCGATGCGGTTCGCACCGTCGCCGATGCGGAAGTGGCAACGATGGTGGATGCTCTCGACCGCTTCACGAACCGGCTCGACGCCGCCATCGAGCGCGAACGCCTGTTCACGCGCGATGCCGGACACGAGCTTCGCACGCCACTAGCCGTGTTCAAGGGTTCGCTGGACCTCTTGGCGCGCAACCCCGATCGCCCGTCGCACGACCAGCGGGCACTCGCCAGGATGCGACGCACCGCCGACGACATGGAGTCTTTGCTCGAAACCCTCCTCACCTTGGCGCACGAAGAGGCCATGGCAACCGACGTGCCGGTAGAGGTCGGCGACATCGTAGCCGAAGAGGCCGGCCGTCTCCGCGGTGATTAGG
>VXPR01000218.1:0-4377 GCA_009839405.1 Gammaproteobacteria bacterium | reverse complement strand
TATATCTACCCGCTTATGACCGTCGGCAGCGTCTTTTGTGTATACGCGCCCGGGCGGCTACATCGGCGCCGAAGAGGCCGGACGTCTCGCGGATCTTGCCGAGGAGCGCGGCAATCGCCTGACGATACGGGAACCCGACGGGCTGCTGGTGCTGGCGCCGGAGCCGGCCGTGCGCGTGGTGGTCGGCAACCTGCTCCGCAACGCTCTCGCCTATACCGAGAGCGGCGAGGTGGAGGTTGGCCTCAAAGAGGGGCGGCTCAAGGTATCCGACACTGGCGTCGGCATGTCGCGGCAGGAACTCGCCCGCGCCTTTGATCCGTTCTATCGCGGCGAGGCAGGGAGGGCGATGGCACAGGGACACGGGCTTGGACTGTCCATCGTTCGGCGGCTGACCGCGCAGTACGGCTGGACGCTTCACGCCCGCAGCAGCCCGGGACATGGCACCACGGTGGAGGTTCGGTTCTCAGAATAGGAGCCTGAGGCCGCAGGAATGGCGCGACAGGTTGATCCGTCAATCGCTGGCCGGTTGGTCGTCTGGGAAGCGCAGGCAGTAGCCGCGGCCGGGCACCGTGGTGACGATGTGCTGGGCGAAAGGGCGGTCGAGGGCTTGGCGGAGATTGTAGATGTGGCTGCGCAGGGCGTCGCTGTGCGGTGGTTCGCCGTCCCAGAGGTCGCGTTCGATGGTGCGGCGCGAGACGATGCCGGGGTGTTCGCGCAGCAAGAGCTCTAGCAGTCGGAAAGCGGTGCGCGAAAGGGCTATGGGCACGCCGTCCCGGGTGACCTCGGCGGTGTCGGCGTCGAGCACCAGGTCGGCTACCTGGTAGCGGCGCGTCAGTCCTTCGGCACGCCGCGCCAGCGCCTCGATCCGAGCCACGAGTTCGGGCATGTCGAAGGGCTTGACGAGATAGTCGTCGGCGCCGGCGTCAAAGCCTGTGAGTTTGTCTTCGAGCCGGTCCCGGGCCGTGAGCATGATGACGGGCGTGGCGATGCGGGCGTCCTTGCGCAGCCGTTCGCAGACCTTGAGGCCGTCCATGCCGGGCAGCATGACGTCGAGCACCATCACGTCATAGGTTTCGGTGACCGCGAGATGCACCGCCACCAGACCGTCGGGTGCATAGTCCACATGGTGGCCGCAGGCTTCGAGATAGGCGCCGGTGGTCTCGGCGAGTTCGGCGTGGTCCTCCGCCAGCAGGATGTCGAGGCTCCGGCTCAAGCAGGCTTCTCCGCGGCAGAGCCCGCCAGGGAGGCCGAACGCAGCAGCGCGTCCTTTTCGGCCCAGCGCCGCGTAAGCCAAGGCTTGGCCCCTTCGCTCGCGATGACGCCGGCAGGCGTTGCCTGGACCACGACGCCAATCGGTGCGCATCGTCCGGCGAGGAAGTGCCAGAACAGGGGTGCCGGCCGCGGCTCGCGATAGATGACCGCCACATCCACCACCGTCACCCGCAACGGTTCGAGTGCCGCGAGGATTGCCGCGAAACCGCCAACCCGAGGTGGCAGCAGGCGTTCGAGAGCGGCGCCAGGATCGCGCTTGGCCTCGCGGAAACGAGTTCCCTCAACGAATGCCAACATTGCCGCCGGCGCATCGGCAAGGCCGGCGCAGGCTTCGCGGATGCGCTCGATGTCGCCTCGGTTCCGCTGTGCCCTCCGGCCGCCGGCGCGGCGCCGCAGCATCGGGAAGTCGAAGGCGAGGAAGATGAGCCCCAGCACTGGAATCCACGCCAGTTCCCGCTTGCAGAGGAACTTCAGGATCGGCCCCCGGCGGGAAACGACGCTTTGCAGGACGAAGATGTCGGCCCACGAGACGTGGTTGGAGATGACGACGCAGGTTTCGTCGGCATTGAGGTCCAGCGGCGGCTGCTGCCAGGACGCGCCGGATACGGTGCCGAGCCACCAGTCGTCCACGGTCACGGCGGCGCGATACACGTCGGCGGCGCGGCGGGCGAACCAAGGGCGCATGGGCGGCACCAGCAACTTGAACGGAAACAGGAGGAGCAGTGGCACGCACCACACAAGCAAGTTCAGCGCGATAGCGACTAGGGCGACTGTGGCCTTGGCATGTTGGCCGACGGTCATCGGCGGGGCGGCAACGGCAAAAGCATGGGTGTGCGCTCGCGATAGCGGCGATAGGCCGCATCCTTCCCCCAGCGCTTCATGGCGCGCGCATCGAGGAGGGGAACGCCGCTCACGAAGGTGAGCTGCAAGCCGATCAGGAGGGGCGAAAGCAAGGTGGCAAGCTGCCAGCCTTGGAGTGCCGGCGCCGCGACAAGCGCCACCCCGCACCAAAGCAGTATCTCGCCAAAATAGTTCGGGTGACGGCACCAGGCCCAGAGTCCGGTATCGATGAAGCGCTCGGCGTTCTCCGGGCGCATGCGGAAACGCCGCTTCTGCTCGTCGGCAACCACCTCAATGGCGAAGCCAGCCAGCCACAGCGCCGCGCCAGCGAGCAACCACCGATCGGGGCCCGACGCCGAGGCCGGCGACGTGATGGCCGCCAGCGCCGGCGCACAGGCAAGTGACACCCACGCGCCCTGCAGCGTCCACGTCATGAGGAACGCCGGCAGCCGCGCCTTCAGCCGGTCGAACCGACGATCCACACCCTCTCGGCGAATGCGAAGGAACAGGAAGAGGCCAAGGCGCACTGCCCACACCGCCACAGTCGCGGCGATCAAGCCGCTCCGGAGATCGACGGCAGCAGACGCCAGCAGCGCCACGACCAGCACGGTCAAGTAGGTCGCGGAACCGGTGAGGTCGAAGAAGCGCTCCGATCGCGAGAGCCATGCCGGCACGAAGGCCAGCCACTGCATGGCGTAGGCGATGACCACACACCAGGCAAACAAGGGCAGCGCGCCCCAGCGGCTGCCGCCATCTCCCCCGGCCACGGCGGTCAAGAAGCCCACGAGGATCGCGCCAGCGATCCCCAGCCACGCGGTTAGTCGATTCACGCCCCGCCTCTCACTTTCGTCCGTTTGGGGCCGATGGCGATGCGAAGCTTCGGTTTCACGACTGCTTTGTACCGCGTTGCGCCCCGAATTGCGACTCTGCGGGAAATGGTCATCGGCAGCTTTAGGGCCAAGGCGAGGGCGAGAGTTCCCTAAGGCGGCCTGGGCATGGCAAGGAGCCTTGGAAACGCCAAGGCGCTCACGCGACTGGGCGGCGCGTCTGCAGTTCGCGTGCTACGTGAACGAAGGCCAGCAGTTCGCCCGGCGAACTGCCAACGCGCAGGTTTGACATCGACCGGCGGGGAATGGACAGTTGCAGAGGGTGATTGAAGATCCACCGATGGACACCGAATCGATCAAGGGCAGCCGCCAACGCTTGCACCCGTTTCCCGACGGCTGGTACGTCGTCGAGCAGAGCTCGCGCCTGCCTGTGGGCAAGTTGCTGGAAAGGCAGTGGATGGGTCACGAGATCGTCGTCTGGCGCGATCGATCCGGCGCGGTTTGCGTTGCCGACGCGATCTGCCCTCATCTCGGCGCTCATCTGGGGCCAAGGGGCGGCGGCACGGTGTCGGATGATTGTCTGGTCTGCCCCTTCCACGGCTTTCGATACGACACCACCGGGCGCTGCGTGGCGACGCCGGACGGGCCGCCGCCGCGATCGGCCCAGTTGACCCGGTTCGAGGTGGCGGAGTGCAACGGCTTCGTGTTCGGTTGGTATCACTCGAGGGGCGAGGCACCGGGGTGGCGGCCGCAGGAGGTGTCGGTGGGGAAGCGGGCGCGGTCGCTTGCCGTGCTGCGCCTGCGCGCGCACCCGCAGACCACCACAGAAAATTCGGTGGACAGCGCCCACCTTGGCCACGTGCACGGGTATCAGGAACTGAAGCAGACGGCTGCGACCGAGATCGAAGGCCCAATTCTGTCGAGCTCCTATGCCTTCACCCGCAACATGCTCACCCCCGGCCTTCGCCTGTTCAAGCTTTCCGTGGAAATCGCCATCTCCGTGTGGGGGCTTGGCGTTTCGACGGTATTGATCAAGGGCCGTGGCGGCCTGCGCGTGCGCCAATGGGTGCTGGCGACGCCTGTGGACGGCGAGCTGATCGACCTGTGGCTCGGAATGGACCTGGAGGCGCCGCCGCACGAGCGCTGGCTGCGTGGCCCGCTGGCGGCGCTTGTTCGAGCCATCCTGCCGCGCCTGTTCCTGCACGAATTGGTGCTGGAAGTGCGCAAGGACGCGCAGATATGGGCACGGCAGGACTATCGACCGAGGCCCGTGTTTTCCGGAGCCGATCGCGACCTCCTGCGCTTCCGCCGCTACTGCGAGCAGTTCTACGCTGGCTCCTAGCGCCTCTGCACAGCCCGCAGGCGGCCCCCCTCCGAGAAACCGCGAGGAACGCCGTTTCTCGACTCCCCCGCAAGGGGGGAGTGACAGGAAGGCCCT
>VXPR01000549.1 GCA_009839405.1 Gammaproteobacteria bacterium | reverse complement strand
AAGGTCGTGGGCGATGAAAAGGTAGGTGAGGCGCAGGCGTTCTTGTAGCTCCACCAGCAGGTTGATGACTTGGGCCTGGATGGAGACGTCGAGTGCGGAAACGGGTTCGTCGCAGATAACCAGGCTCGGCTCCAGTGCCAGTGCCCTGGCGATGCCGATGCGTTGGCGCTGGCCGCCGGAGAACTCGTGCGGATAGCGGTCCGCCATGTCCGGCAAGAGGCCAACCAAGTCCATCAGTTCCGAGATGCGAGCGCGCCAGGCGCTGCGATCCTTGGCGAGGCCGTGCACCGCTAGCGGCTCGCCAATGATGTCCTGCACCTTCATTCTCGGGTTTAGGGCACCGAAGGGGTCCTGATAAACCATCTGCATCCGCCGCCGGATGGAACGCATGCTGGCCCTCGTGTGGCCGGTGACATCCTCCCCCTCGAAGACGATCCGCCCCGCCGTCGGTTCGATCATCCGCAAGACGGCTAGCGCCGTGGTGGACTTGCCGCAGCCACTCTCGCCGACAAGGCCAAAGGTTTCGCCGCGGCGCAGGTCGAACGATACCCCGTCCACCGCTTTGACGGAGGCGGTCTCGCGCTGCAACAGCCCTTCGCGCACCGGGAAATGCACCTTGAGGTCTTGCACCTGAAGCAGCGTGTCGGTCATGGCCCGCTCCTTGGGCGCGTTTCCAGTTCGCCGAGGACGTTGGGGCGTGGGCGCTCAGAGAACAGGACCGCTTCCACGCCACCGACCGGCCCGTCTCGCGGGGAGGAGGCTGGTAGCACCATCCGACCCTTGGTTGCTTCGCCTTCGGCGCGAGGAGCGTGACAGGCCCTCACTCCGAATGGCGTGTGGGACCGCGCCATCCGGCCGGCTCGTTGGTGTTGACTCGACTTCGAGATGATTTCTTGGTACATCAACGTGCTAGGCGGTTTATTCCAACTGAGGGGAAGCCCCTCGCGCTCCTCCGCGCGGAGGGCGGAAGTGGCAGGCGCTGAACCGGCCCGCTTCCGTCTCCTCGAGCGGTGGCGGCTTGCCACAACGCTCGAATGCGTGCGGGCAGCGTGGCGCAAAGGCGCAGCCCTCGGGCAAGGCTGCGAGATCAGGTGGCTGGCCCGGAATGGTGGCGAGCCGGCGAGAACCCTCGACGTCGCCATCGAGCGTGGGAATCGACGCCATCAAGCCTGCCGTGTAGGGATGCCTTGGATCGGCGTAGAGCGCCCGGGCGGTGGCAGTCTCCACCACGCGTCCGGCGTACATCACCGCCACCCGATCCGCATACCGCGCCACCACCCCAAGATCGTGCGTGATGAGGATGAGGGCCGAGTTAGCCTCTCGCGTAAGTTCCTTCAGGAGCGCCAGAATCTGCGCCTGCACCGTCACGTCCAAGGCGGTCGTCGGCTCGTCGGCGATGATGAGGCGCGGTCGGCAGGCGAGGGCCATGGCAATCATCGCCCGCTGCCGCATACCGCCCGAGAAGTGGTGCGGATAATCCTTGAGCCGTCCGCTGGCGTCGGGAATCCGAACCCGCCGCAACAGCTCCGCGGCGCGTTCATAGGCCTGCTTCCAGACCGACCCACGATGCAGGCGAATCGGTTCCCCCACCTGCTTGCCGATGGTGAGCACGGGGTTCAGCGACGACATGGGTTCCTGGAAGATCATGGCGATGCGGTCGCCGCGGATGGCGCGCATGGTCGCTTCGTCGTGGCGCAGCAAGTCCTCGCCATCGAAAAGGATGCGCCCGCCGTCGATGCTCCCCGCGGTGTCAATCAGCCGCAGGATGGAAAGCGCGGTCACGCTCTTGCCGGAACCGCTTTCGCCGACTATGGCGAGCGTCTCGCCGGCTTCCACATGCAGGGAAACTCCATCCACTGCACGCACGAGTCCCCGATCGGTGCGAAAGGACACGGAGAGGTCCTGCACGTCGAGCAGCGGAGCGCCTCCTGCGGCCGTCACTCGAACCCCATTTCGCGCTTCATCTCGTGGTCGATCCAGATGCGTGCGTAGATCGGCCCCGGCCGTACGGCGCCGGCGCGAAGTTCGCCGCCGTAGTTCTTCACCCACGGCCACCAGGCGATGTAGTTGTAGTTGGTCGGCAACCAGATGGACGGTGCCTCTTCGAGCAGCTTCACGGTCAAGGTCCTAGTCTGTTCAATGCGCGAGGCTTCGTCGCGGGTCTGCATGAGCTGGTCGATGGCGGCGTCGAAGTCGGCATCCGCGTAGAGCGCCGGGTTCCACTTGTGGCCCCGGATGAACTTGCGGATCGATGTCGTCGGGTTGGTGTGGCCGTTGTTCATGAAGTAGCCGGGGCCGTGGGTCAGCGTCGTCATGCGCGACAGGAACGAGGCGTATTCCATCGGCTCGATCTCCATGCGCACGCCGACCTTGGCGAGGTAGTCATCGAGCAGGGGAATCAGGTCCATGTTGGCTGGCGAGCAAGTGCATACCTGCACCTTGAAGGAGAAGCCCTCGGGCACGCCGGCCTCGTCGAGCAGTTCCCGGGCGCGCTCCGGGCGATACTCGAAGAGCTCCCGCACCGACTCCGGCATCTCTTCCAAGGGCTGAAAGTAGCCGCCAAACTCGGGATGCTGCGGATAGGCCATCAGTTCCGCGTGGCCGCCGTAGAACAGATCCACGATTTCCCGCTGGTTCACGGCCATGTTCAGCGCCCGGCGCACGCGAATGTCGTCGAACGGAGGGCGATCCATGCGCAAGGCGACGAAATTGCCGGTCGTGGCTAGCCAGCGCGCCCACTTGAGTTCTGGCGTCGTCTCCTTGAGGTGGTCCACGGCGATCCAACGGATGGATTCGAGAATGTCGATCTTGGCGGTGCGGATGGCGGTGAGGAAGGTGGCTTCGTCCTTGATGATGCGGTACTTCACCTCGTCCACGAACGGGATGGGATAGCGCTCTTCGCCGATGGGCTCCGCGTCCCAGTATTCCGAGTTCTTCGAGTAGTGCTGGACGTGCCCCTGGACGTAGTTGGTGAGCGTGAAGGGGCCGGTGCCCACCACGTTGCGCCAGTCCTTGGCGTTGACGCCCGCGAGTTCCCGCGGCGAGATGGACGACTGATAGCCGTAGCCGAACCGGTAGGGCCATTCGGCGTTGTACTGGTTGAAGTGGAACACCACCGTGTAGTCGTCCCGCGCTTCCACGGAGTCGATGTAACCCCAGTAATCTGCCTGTGCCTTCTTGGGGCTGTTGTCCACCAGGTTGAAGGTGAACACTACATCGTGCGCCGTGAGGTCGCGCGGCTCCATCATCCCCGGCTTGCCGGTGAATCGGGCACCGCGCCGCAGATTCACCACCAGCGTGCGGTCGTCTTCCCAGCCCCAGCTCTCGGCCAGTTCCCCGCGCATTACCTCGGTGGGGAGATAAGCCTCGGCGTGGAAGGTGTAATGGCCGCCCTTGCGAATGCTCTTTTCGAGATTGCCGGAGAAGAGCTGCTCACGGATCATTCCGTAGTCGTGGTTGGCCTTCCACGTCCAGTCGATGGGATCCCAAGACAGTGCCGAGAGGGTCACAACCACGGTGCCGACATTGAGCGTGCCGCCATACTGCGGCGTCTCGGCAACGCCTGTTGTGGCCAGTGTCGTCAAGCCGGCCAACAGAGCTGCGCGAATCCTCATCGACTGCCCCTCATGCGCGGGTCGAGCAAGTCCCGCAACGCATCGCCATAGACGTTGATGGCATAGACGACAATGGTCAGGCACAGCCCCGGTGCCAGCGCCAGCCAAGGGCCGAGGTACATGTACGTCCGCCCGGTGCCGCTCAGCATTGCGCCCCATGTCGGCTCCGGCGGCGGCACGCCAAGGCCGAGAAACGAGAGCCCAGCCTCGGTGAGAATCACCGCGCCAATGCGCGTGGTGAACAGCACAATCAGCACCGGCATCACGTTCGGCACGATGTGACGCGCGAGGATATGCAGCGTGCGGGCGCCGATGGACTGCGCTGCGTGCGTGTACATGCTTTCCTTCACCGTCACCACCGCACCGCGCACGATGCGCGAACCGGCAATGCCGTAGAGGAGGCCCAGCACGATCACGATTTGCGGGATGCCGGGCCCCACGACCGATATGATGACGATCAGCAGCACGAGGTCGGGGAAGGTCATCCACGCATCCACGCCGCGCTGCAGGATCATGTCGGTCTTGCCGCCGAGATAGCCTGACAGCACGCCAATCACGAGCGACACCAACGTGCCGATGCCGGCAGCCAGAAAGCTCACGATCATGGAGAGCTTGGCGCCGATGAGAATCCGCGAGAGCACGTCGCGGCCAAGATGGTCGGTGCCCAAGGGATGTGCCAGCGACGGCGCCTCGAGCCGCACCTCGAGGTTGGTCTCGTTCATGCCATAGGGCGCGAGGAAGTCCGCGAAAATGCCGCAGAACAGGAACACGAGGAAGATCGCGCCACCGGCAGCACCAAGGGGTTTTTCCCGCACCAGTCGGCGCACGAACGCGAACAGCCGGCCAGCGGCACTGGACGCCGCCAATGGCTGTGGCACGGAACTGAGCGCCGCTTCCGTCATTCGTGACGCACCTTGGGATCGAGCCAGCCGTAGCTCACGTCCACCAAGAGGTTGATGAGCAGCACACCCACGCCGACGACAAGAAACACGCCCGATATCACCGGATAGTCGCGCTGGAACACGGCTTCGAGCAAGAGCAGCCCCACCCCGGGCACCACGAAAATCTGCTCGAAGATCACCGCACCACCGATTAACAAGGGCGCTTGCAGCCCGATCAGCGTCACCACCGGGATCAGTCCGTTGCGCAGGGCGTGGCGGGCTATGAGCAGCCATTCGCCGACACCCTTTGCCCGCGCCGTGCGGATGTAGTCCTGGCGCAACACCTCCAGCATCATCGTCCGTGTCATGCGCATGGTGACGGCCGACATGGAGAGCCCGAGCAGAATGGCCGGCACGATCATGTGCGCGAGATTGGCGAGCGGATCGGTGAAGAACGGCGTGTACTCAAGCTCCGGCGCCCAGCGCCACCACACGGACGGGAACACCATCACCAGCGTACCGAGCCAGAACCCCGGCACCGCCAGCATCAGGAGCGAAAACGAACGTGCGATGTAGTCCCCGGCCGTGTCCTGTCGAATCGCGGAATAGACGCCGATGGGCAAGGCCACGGTGAGCGCGACGATCAATGAGAGGAAGCCGAGCTCGAAGGTGATGGGCAACGTCGCCTTGAGCTGCTCGGTAACCGGCACGTTCTGCCACAGCGAGGTGCCAAGATCGCCCGTGAGCACGCCGCCAATCCAACGAAAATACTGCACATACACCGGCTGGTCCAGCCCCAGCGCGGCCTCGATGCGGGCGCGGTCCTGCCCCGTGGTGATGTCGTTCTGCGCCAGCATGAGGTCGATGACGTCGCCCGGAATGAGCCGCATCGAGATGAAGACGATGAGGCTCGCAAAGAACAGCGTCGGCACCAGCGCCAGCAGGCGGCGAGCGAGATAGGCGTACACGCGCGTCCTAGCGGACGCGTCGGCAGTTGCCTTCGGCAACTGCTGCGCGCTGTTGGTTGTCGGGGAGGTTCGCAGAGAAGGCGAGGCTTGAAGGAACCTTTCCGGGAAAGGCTTTTGGGGGGGAGGGCATCTTGCCCTCCCACGCGCCGCAAGGCGCGCAGTTGCACGA
>VXPR01000545.1 GCA_009839405.1 Gammaproteobacteria bacterium | reverse complement strand
CACCGGGACGGTGTCCGCGAACATCTGCGCCGCCAATGGCGTTGACTACACGATCCGCGTTCAGTCGGCCGACACAACGGGCTTCACCCTTCGGGCGGCGGCGGCCACGGCCGGCAACCGCGTGGACGGCGACGGCATGCTGGAACTCGACAGCGACGGAACCCGTCGCTGGGACCGCAACGACGACGGCGACTTCGACGACGACGGAGAAGGTCGATGGAGCGAATGAAGTCGGGCCCTTCGTTGCACAAGGCACAGATGTCACAGTGGTGGTTCCCGCCTAGCACCTCGCGAGGCGCGCGGAGAAGGGCGGCACGCGGGCATTCCTTGATCGAGGTGCTCGTCGCCGCACTCGTCATGGCCACAGGGGTGTTGGGCGCGAGTGCATTGCAAACCGCGGGCCTCAGCGCCAATCGCGTTGCCCTGCAACGCAGCGACGCGGTGCAACTCTCCTGGTCGATCATCGACCGCATCCGCGTCAACGCCGGGGGCGACTACGCGTTGGCTTTGGGCGACGCACCGTCGGGGTTCATCAACTGTATCGCCGGCACATGCTCGGCCGATGACCTCGCGACGTTCGATGTCGTGGTGTGGAAATGCTCGCTCGGCAACTGGACGGAGGCTGACGCTTGCGAGGCGGCGCGGAGCGCAGGCGCACTCCGGGCGCCGGAACTGCAGCCAGGGTTGCCGGCGGGGGACGGCAGCATTGAATACAACGGTGCCGAGATGACGGTTGCGGTGCGCTGGCAGCCCGACGGCGGCGACCCGTTGACGTTGCGCGTGAGCAGCCGTCCATGAACGGAGTTGCTAGCCCGCATTTCTCACCAGCCCTCGTAGCGAGTGCATCGTCGTCCACACACGAGGTCTGGTGAGAATGCGGGCTAAGCAGAAGGGGCTTTCCCTCGCCGAGCTTCTCCTTGCACTGGCGTTGGGCGCGGTGATCGTCGCTGGGTTTGGCCGCATGTTCGCCGCCAACCGCGCCACCCACGCGATTTTGGAGGGGCAGTCGCGGCTGCAGGAGTCGGCCCGCGTGGCGCTGGACCTCATCGCCCGTTCCGCCCGCATGGCCGGCCACATTGGCTGTGACTCCAGGGTGGCGGCGGCGAATGGCCTGAACGGCGTCTGGCGCGACTTGCCGGAAGTGCGCCTCGCTAGCCCGGTGGAGGCATTTGAAGGCGTTGGTGCCGGCTCGCATGACGACGCATGGCAGCCGTCCCTCGCTGGTCTGAAGGCGACAGACGGTTCCGGTGGCCTCGGCAGAGCCCCCGCGGCGGGCACCGACGTCCTGGTCCTGCGTCGTGTGGAGGCACGGCAACCATTGGCGCGTTCCGTTGGCGTACACGACACTGTGGTCGTGGAAGCCGACAACCTTGACCTACAGGACGACGACTTTGCCGTGCTGGCGGATTGCGAGCGGGCAATCCTCTTCCGCGTCACTTCCATTGCCGAAGCGGCTGGAGTGGCGACGCTGGCACGGGCATCCGGTGCAGGACGGCTCGACAACGGGGCGGTGGCACTCGGCGCCGCTCCTTGGGGTGGCGCTTCGGGTGCCGAGGGGGCCGGCGTCGGACGCGTCGTTGCGGATGTCTATTTCGTTGCCGAGGTTGAAGAGCGAAACAACCGCGGCGAACCGGTGTTCGCGCTCTGGCGCAAGGTCGGCGATGGTTCCGTGGCCGAGTTGCTGCGTGGCATTGACGACATGCGGTTGCTGCTTGCGGTGGATTCGACGCCGATGGACTCGGACCCGCGCGCAGACCGCTACCTGTCGCCGGCAGACCTGGGCGCCGAGTCGGTGCGCGCCGTCCATGTGGAACTCCTGGCGTCGAGCATCGATGCTGCGGGAGGCGATCTGCCTTTGCGTCGCGCCTTCGCACGCACGGTGGCGCTGCGGCCACGGCTGTTGCAGTGACGATGCACGGGCGTGGCAGCGAGTTGCCCGGAACACGGGGCGTGGTGCTTTTCACGACGCTCGTGCTGCTCGCGCTCTTGACCATTGTCGGCATTTCCGAGGCGCGCACGACGCGCATGGAGCAGGGCATGGCGCGCAACGCCCACGACTCGATGCTGGCCTTCCAGGCCGCTGAGTCTGCTCTCCGTGATGCAGAGGATTGGCTCGCCACCAACGCGACAGACCCTGCCGCAGTCTTTCCCGCCCTTGGCCGAGGTCGCCACAGTGCGCCGGCATGGGGCGCGGCGGCCCGTTGGCGTCAGGACGATGTGTGGGAGGGAGGCAACGTAGCGGCCACGGAGCCTGCCGGCGTTGCCATGAGGCCGCGCTACGTCATCGAGTGGCTGACGTCAATTGCAGACGCTGCGCCGCCCGCTGGCAGCGGCGGCACCGTCGATGTCTTCCGCATCACCGCATTGGGTTACGGCGGCACCAAGCGTGCTCAGGTGGTGCTCCAAACGACGTTCGGCCGCCTGCGGGGCGTATTGGGCGCTGACCCCGGCCGGCTTTCGTGGATGGAGTTCGACGGCGTTCCGTGAGCGGTGCTGCGGGCCCTCCGAGGCCAGCGGTCAGCGAGCCGCAAGTGCCTGTTTCCAGAAAGCCACCATGTCCTCGTGGAACATCTGGGCTTCGCCAGGGGCGCTGCCGATGTGGGCGCCGCGCCGGCCGTGGCCGGACCTGATGGCGCCGACGAAGGCATCTCGGTCCACGAGGCCCGGGTCGGCTGTGTCCGAATGGGCGAGGATCATGGCGCCGTTGTCGGCGAGGTAGGTGATGGGTGCGCCCGGGGCCACGGATGCATCGGCGATGAGTTCCAAGGGGGTGTCGCGGTCGTAGCTGTGGTGGGCGCCGGCGACCAGGCGCATCGTGGCCTTGCCGCCCGTCAGCCGGATCGCGTGGCATTGCGCCTGCACCTGCACGGGAGCGCACCATTCGTCGGCGTCGCCCATGAGCACCAGCACCTCGGTGTCGCCTACGGCCGGGTTCTCGAACTGCTGGCCGCACCAAGGGTAGGCCGCGAGGACGGCGGCAAGACCCTGGCTCTGTCCCGCCACCACGTCGGCGATGTGGCGGCTTGCGGCCATCAAGACTGCCGTGCCGCCGCGGCTGTGGCCTTGAGCGCCGATTCGCTCGGCATCGATGTCGTCCATGCCGGCGAGCACACGATAGGCCGCCAGCACGTCGCAGGCACTGGCCGCGAACGAGAACTGGGATTGGTTAGCGACCGTCGATGTCACGCCGCGGGCGGCGAAGCTGTCGAGGATGCAGGTGGCGAATCCGAGATCGCAGAGGACCTCGGCATGGCGCACGTGGGATGGGGCAACGCCGAGGCTTCCGGGCACCACGAGAACCGTGGCATAGGGTGGCCGGGCACCCACCGGCCGGAACAGCTTACCGTCGATCACCGTGCGCGCCATTTCGTCGGGCGCGGTGATGAGCTGGTGATAGTTGGTGGGCGATGCCGAGGGAATGGCGATGTTCACGCCCTCGGAGCCGCTTGCGAAGGTGATCAACCGCTCGCGCAGCGGTGGCGCTTCTGCATTGGCTGCCGTCATGTCAGTGTCCTGTAGATCCTTTGCGTCGGCCGGATTGTGGCGGCGTGTGAGCATCTCGCCGCGCACCGGAAACGGCCAACATACACGAAGGGGTAGCCGGTGCCGCGGGCCTTGGCACTCGCTCTCGGCTACGGCTAGAAGCCAGCGTCGTTGCTGAGGTCGCTCCCCAGTTGACAGTTTTCTTGCCGTTGAAGCGGCGTTTGGTGCAATGATCTTGCCGTCCAAGTCCCACTTGCGCGTTCGTTTGGTGCCAAATTGCGCCGATCGAGGCGTACAGTGGCCTCGATGTTGGGCTCGTGAGGGTGACGTTGTGAACACCAATCCGATGGGTCTCGACGGTTTCGAGTTCGTCGAGTTCGCGGCGGCGCAAGAAGGCGCCATCGAACCTGTGCTCGACATGCTCGGTTTCGTGCGGGTGGCCCGGCACCGGTCGAAACAGGTCGCGCTCTGGCGGCAGAACGACATCAACTTCGTGGTCAACCACGAGCCCCGGAGCCCAGCGGCGTATTTGGCGGCGGAGCATGGTCCCTGCGCGGCTGGATTCGCGTTTCGGGTTCGGGATGCACACCGGGCATTTGCGCGGGCCGTGGCCTTGGGTGCGGAGCCGGTGGACGTGCCGACCGGGCCGATGGAACTCCGGCTGCCGGCGATTCGCGGTATCGGCGGGGCGCCGCTGTACCTGATCGACCGCTACGGCGAGAGGGCCTCGATCTACGACATCGACTTCGATTGGCTGGGCTGCCGGCGACCGGAAGGGATTGGTCTCAGCGTGGTAGATCACCTGACGCACAACGTCTATCGGGGTCGGCTGGCGCATTGGGCGAGTTTCTACGAGCGACTGTTTGGATTCCGCGAGTGTCGCCGCTTCGACATCGAAGGGCAGCACACCGGATTGGTTTCGCGCGCCATGACGGCGCCGGACGAGAAGATTCGCATTCCCCTCAACGAGGACGCGGCGCCCCAGGGCGGCGTGGCGGGGCAGGTGGAGGAATTCCTGCTGCAGCACAACGGCGAAGGCATCCAGCACATCGCCCTCGCCTGCGAAGACCTGCCGGCGGTGTGCGACCGTCTGGCGACGAACGGCGTGCCGTTGCTGGAGCCGCCCCCTCCGGCCTACTACGAGATGCTCGAGGAGCGTCTGCCGGGGCACGGGGAGCCGGTTGCGGAGTTGGCGGCGCGGGGCATTCTGCTCGACGGCGACACCGGCGGTGGCGAGGCGCGATTGCTCTTGCAGATTTTCACCGCGCCGCTGATCGGACCGATCTTCTTCGAGTTCATCGAGCGCAAGCGCGACGAGGGCTTCGGCGAAGGCAACTTCCAGGCGCTGTTCGAATCCATGGAACGGGAACAGGCGCGCCCTGGCGGGCGCGTTGGCAGTTCGCCTTCGGCGAACTGCTGAAGCTCGCGGAGCGCCGAGGAACACCAGATGGATTCGATGCAACGTGAACAGGCGCGCCCTGGCGGGCGCGTTGGCAGTTCGCCTTCGGCGAACTGAACTCGCAGAGCGTCCGAGAGGGCCGAGGAGAGACCAGATGGAGATCAAGCGCATCCACCACGTGGCCTATCGCTGCAACGATGCCAAGGAGACCGTGGAGTTCTATCGCGACGTTCTCGGCATGCGCTTTGAGTTGGCGTTTGCGGAGGACAAGGTACCGTCCACCGGCGCACCGGACCCCTACATGCACGTCTTCCTCGATGCCGGCATGGGTAACGTGCTGGCGTTCTTCGAGTTGCCGGGCTCGCCGCCCATGGGCAAGGACCCGAACACGCCAAACTGGGTGCAGCACATCGCCTTCGAGGTCGCAGGCCGGCAGGAACTCCTGGCAGCGAAGCAACGCCTGGAAGCCATTGGGCTCGACGTGCTGGGGCCCGTGGACCACGGCATCTTCGATTCGATCTACTTCTTCGACCCGAACGGCCACCGTCTGGAACTCGCCTGCAACAAGGGCGGCGAGGAAACCCGTGCCCGCGCCCACGCGGTGTCGGACGACATGCTGGAGGAATGGCACCGCACCAAAAGCGCCCCCCGCCACGCCGCCTGGCTGCAAGAAGGGGGCTGAACGGCGCTCCGTTAGGCCACCGGAAGAAGGGCGACCCAGGCGGAGCCCCGTCCGGCGTTTGCTGTAACACCCCCCGCGCGGGGGTGGGGG
>VXPR01000540.1 GCA_009839405.1 Gammaproteobacteria bacterium | reverse complement strand
TTGTTTGTGGTGATGGGTATTTTGTTCTGTGCCCTTCCCGCGGCTTGTTGTGTTTTGGGTTTGTTTGCTGCTATTGGTTTCCCCCCGACAGACTGCTAGGTCGCTGGCGGTGTGGTTGACGATGGACGCGGAGTGTAGCCGTGTCGTTGCTTGCGTTGGCGGGCCAGCAAGTCTCCTGAGGGTGCGCGGCTTTGGCGCCGGCCTCCGGCCTTGGGCGCTGGCACAGTCGTCTCGATGAGGCTGGCCTTGCCGATACCGCGCCGTCGGCCTCCTTCAAGGCTTGGTGAGGCAGATCGGGACGACGTCGAGGCGGACGTTAGGTTGGTGGACGAGTAGGGGTGGGGTCTTGTCTGTGGGGGCGTGGATGAAGGGTTGGTGGGCTGGGTTCACTTCGTCCGAGCGGTGCAGGTGTACTTGCGCGAAGTTCGCTTCCATGCGCTGGAAATAGTCTAGGCCGGGTTCGTGCATCACTCGCGTGGTGGCGTCGCGGGCGGGTAGGTCTCGGGTGCGGAAGTGCATCAGGGGGACCGGGAGTGCGGCGATGCCGTCTGCGCGGAGGACGCGTTGGACTTCGGCGATGGCCTTGCGGTCGTCCTCGGGGTATTCGAGCACGTGCGAGGCAACCACGAGGTCGAAGGTTGCGTCCGGGAAGGGAAGGTGTTGGATGTCGACGCGGGCGTTAACGTCCATGCGTTGCAGGTCGCCGCTGACATAGTGCCCGAATCGGCCCCGCAGCCATTCGTCGAGCTGCGCTTCTGGGGCGATGTGGAGCACGCGCTTGCGCTCTGGGGAGAACGACTCAAGCAATGGCGAAAGCACGGCGAAGAGGAGACGCGTTCGTTCCAGGGCGCCGCAGGACGGGCATTTGGCATGGCGGCGGTCGCGCTTGTCGCGGAACGGGCCTTGGTAGTTGCAGATGGGGCAGGTGAAGGCTGGCTTGCGCGGGTGCAGCAGGCGGTAGAGCGGCGCGGCTGCCTTCCGCGCGGTGCGACGTGCAAGTCCACGGTTGGGTCTGCGGTGACGGGTCGCCATTTGGAATGAACTCAGCTTGCGGCCGAGGGTTCGAGGCGCAAGCACTCCAGCAGTTGGTCGAGGGACTTCTCGCGCAGGTCCGCGGCGGTCGCAAGAGTTTCAGGCGCGGCGTCAAGCGCGTCTGCGACTGAGACACGCCGGCACAGCCCCAGTCGGGCATATCGATCCAATGCCTTGGCCAACCGCGGTTCGGGTGCGCCGTCACCCACTTCCACCACTGCGACCGGCTTTTGCGCGCCAATGCACTCGCTGACCATGGACATGCTGTCCACGGTCACGAACAGCCGCTCCGCCACTCCCATCAGCGTGCCGAGGATGCGTTCCGGGCGGCGACTCCACCACACCGCGTAGGCGAGATGCTCGGCGCTCAGAGTCGTTGCCAGCGCCTCCTCGCCGGAAGCGCCTGTGCGGCGCGAGGTGGAAAGCAGCCAGCGCACGCCGTGTGCTTCGGCGGCGGCATTCATCCAATGGGCAAGCGTGCTCCAATCGTCGGCGTTGTACGTCTTGCCGGCGCCGGTGCCACCACAGGCCATCAGCCAGAACTTCCCATCCGCCAAGCCTTGCTCGGCGCGGAACTCCGCTGCGCTCTGGGCGATTGCCTCCGGGGAGATGGGGCTTGGCGCCACCGACGTCACGACGTTGCCGGCCTCGCCGGTGGGTTCTAGCGTCAGATTGGCGGCAAAGGCGCTCGCGGCAAGCCGCCTTCGGGAGCCGATGAAGACGTTCGGAACGCAGAAATGCCGCGCCAGAAGGGCGTTGGCGAAGGAGGTGTTGCCCCCGGCGGAGACGATCACGTCGGGTGCCGCTCCGGCCAACGGGGTGAATCGGTAGAAGGATCGCAGCGTCGCCATGGCCGGTGCCATCTCTACCAACGGCGGTAGGAGGCGGCGTGCCATCGCCCGCACTCGCAAGCGCACTTCCAGTTCCTGGGTCACCACGGCGAAGCGCGTGCCGAGCCAGCAGGCAAGGCCCCGGGATTGGTTCAGATGCCCCGGCAGGCCGTCCGACACCACGAGGACGTTCAGGTTCTTCATGCCGCTAACGCCTCGGCATACACGCGACGGGTCTCTTCCACCATGCGCTCGACGGTGAGCGTTCGTTCTGCCCAATCGAAAACGGGAGCCATTCGCCCACGTGTGGCGTCGAGGTCGAGAAGGGAGCGGCGAATCGTGGCTTCGAGACTGCCGGCGTCGGCGAGCTGTTCGGGTGGCAGGATCTCCTCGGGCCCGCAAACGCGGGTGGAAACCACTGGCAGCCGTTCCCGCAATGCCTCGGCCATGCCGAGGTGGAACGCCTCGCGGGTGGAGGAGATCACCAAGAGGTCTGCCGCCTGCATCAGGTTGCGGACATCGGGCCGAAAGCCGGCCATCACCACCGGGCGGCCGGCGGCGAGCCGTTGCAGGCGACGGCGTTCGGGACCCTCGCCGACGATGACGAGGCTGCCGAGGTCTTCGTGCCAGAACTCGATGAGACGGTGGAACGCCTTCACCGGCACCAGTCGCCCTACGGCGAGGGAGAATGGGCGGCTCGGATCGATGCCGAGTTCTTGGGCGATGACCGTGCGGCACGCGTCGGCGCCGGCATCGGGCGCTGCCACACCGTGGTAAACGACCGCTTTGGCTGGATGGTCGAGTGGCTCGATCACGCCTTGGCTGACGCCAATGACCTGCGTGAAGCGCTCGTAGGCGGAGAGATCGCGCTTGGTCCCATGCACGGTGCCGACGGTGGGGCAGGGGAGCGCCAAGGCGGCCACCAGCGCGGCCGCCTTGCCGGCGTGGGCGTGGACGACGTCCGGCCTTGCGGCAGCTATGGCGCGCTTCAAGTCGCGTCGCGCCAGCGGGTTGCGGCGGCTGCGGGTGAGGTCCACGGCGTGGAAGGCCACGTTGTTGCGCATTGACGTGGCGTGCTTCAAGTGGGCGATCAGCGCAACGTCGTCACCGCGCTCGGCAAGTGCGTTGCTCAAGGCATAGACGTGGTTTTCCACGCCCCCGTCTTCGGCCGCCGCGAGCACTTGGCAAATCCTCATCTTGGATGGCGAAGCGTCTGGCGGCGATTCGAGTCCGGGGGCGCGCACGGCGCACCAACGGACTCGTTCAGGCCTTTCCCTAGCGGCCCTGCCAGTTGGGCGGACGCTTCTCGGCGAAGGCGCGGGGGCCTTCGATGAAGTCCTGGCTCTGGTTCAGCGCCGCCACGGAGTCGTAGCGCACGGCCATCGACTCTTGCAGCGACTCCATGTCGAGGCTGCGATAGACCACGTCCTTGCTGGCGCGGATGGAGAGTGGGGCGCATTCGAGCGTCATCTGCACCCAGCGCATGGTCTCTTCCATGAGCTTGTCGTGCGGGACGACGGCGTTGACGAAGCCGAGCTCGTAGCCTTCCTGCGCCGAGACGTGCCGCCCGGTCAGGATCATGCCAAGTGCGCGCTTGGAGCCGATCTGCCGCGGCAGTCGTTGCAGTCCGCCAGCAAGCGCGGCAAGACCAACCTTCGGTTCTGGGAGCGCAAAAACCGCGCTTTCGGAGGCGATGATGATGTCGCAGGACAGGGCAATCTCGAAGCCGCCGCCCATCGCCACGCCGTTTACGGCGGCATAGACGGGCTTGGTGAGGTCGAAGCGGGAGGAAAGGCCGCCGAAGCCCTTGGGTGCCGGCACCCGCTCGCCCCCTTCGGCCTGGTAGCGAAGGTCGTTGCCGGCGCTGAAGCCGCGACCCTCGCCGGTGACGATGGCCACCCACATGTCGTCGTCGGCTGCAAACTCGTCGAACACCTCGCCAAGCTCGGCATTGGCCGGGGGGTGCAGGGCGTTGAGCCGCTCCGGACGATTGAGGGTCACGGTCATGATGTGATCGGCCTTGTCGACCTTGCAGAATTCGGGCATGTGCCTCCCCTTGATGGGTTGATTCGAACGAGCGGCGGATTGTAGAACAGGCGGGACGGGGTGTTGTGCCAGATGGGTGCCTTGATCAGGGTGTTGTGGCGGGCCGTGGCGGGGCTGGTGATGCTGGTCGGCATCGGAACGCTGGCCGGCTGCGGTCCCGACTCGCTGTCCGGTGCAACGATGGGCACGCGCTATCGCGTGCTGGGGGAAGCGTGTCCGGACGGGTTGCCGGAGGTGCGGGTCGCGGCGGCGCTCGATGAGGTGGTGCAGGATATGTCCACCTGGGTCCCGGACTCGAGCCTCTCGCGTTTCAACCGTGCCCCGCCAGGCGAGTGGTTCGGCGTCTCGGCCGACATGGTTCGGGTGGTGGCTGCGGCTGCCATGGTGTCCGACTCCACCGAGGGCGCATTCGACGTAACCGTTGCGCCGCTGGTGGACGAGTATGGGTTCGGCCCCGGGTCGGTGCTGGCCGACGAAGCGGTGCACGTGGACTACCGCTTGCTCGAGTTCCGGGAGCATCCCCCGGCCTTGCGCAAGGGCGGGCCGTTGCGGGTGGACGTTTCGTCAATTGCCAAGGGATTTGCGGTGGATCGGGTTGTGGAACTGCTCGCCGGCGTCGGTTGCACGTCTGCGCTCGTCGAGATCGGTGGCGAGTTGCGCGTTTTCGGTGCCGCGCCGGGTGGCGGCGCATGGCGAGTCGCGATCGAGTCCCCGGGCGAGGGCTTCGCTCCCGGCACGCTCATTCTGGACGAGGGTGGCATCGCCACATCCGGCGACTACCGCCAAACAGGCGAACGGGACGGTACGCGCACCACCCACATCATCGACCCTCGCACCGGCACGCCCATCGACGGCACGCTGGCATCGGCAACCGTCATTGCCCCCACCGCCATGCAGGCCGACGCGCTGGCGACGGCGCTGATGGTGCTCGGCAAAGATGCCCTTGCCTTTGCCGAGACGCACCACGTTGCTGCCTTGCTGGTGTTCCGCAGCGAAGGTGGCTTCGTGACGAGGGTTTCGCCGGCCCTCGATGCATTGGGGGCGCTTGCGCGTTAAACCGTCCCTTTGGCGGATGGCGGCGCGGCTTCGGCTTCTGTACGGCTATAGTGCCGCCTTCTTTGGGCCATGGGGAAACGCACGCAGATGAAGGCGGCGCTTTGCGAGACGTTGGATGGGGCTGATGGCGTGGTGGTCCGGGAGGTTGACGATCCGGGCGAGCCGGGGCCAGGGCAGGTTCGGGTGACGGTGGGCGCTGCTGGAATCTCGTTTGCTGATCTGTTGATGACGCGGGGCGGGTATCAGAACAAGCCGGCCATGCCCTTTGTGTTGGGTGGCGAGGCTTCGGGGCATGTGACGGCGGTGGGAGATGGCGTGTCCGATCTGGCGGTCGGGGATGTGGTGCTGCTGTCGTCGGGGTGCGTCGAACACGCTGTGGTGGAGGCCGGTGAGGTGCGGCGCATCCCGAACGGCGTGGACATCGAGGCGGCGGCATCGTTCCGGTCCAACTACGCGACGGCGCTCTATGGGATGCAGCGCGGTCGGCTTCAGGCGACGGAAACGCTTTTGGTGCATGGAGCCGGAGGGGGTGTGGGGCTTGCCGCGGTGGACGTCGGCAAGCTCATGGGCGCGACGGTGATTGCCACTGCGTCCACGGAGGCCAAGCTCGCGGTGGCGAAGGAGCTTGGTGCGGACCACCTCATCGATTACACGCAGGGCTTTCGCGAGAAGGTGAAGGAACTGACGGGCGGTTTGGGCGCGGATGTGATCTATGACCCGGTGGGTGGTGACG
>VXPR01000140.1:4040-5724 GCA_009839405.1 Gammaproteobacteria bacterium | reverse complement strand
TCGCCACGTTGACCGGCGCGGCACGCTCGGCCTTGGGACCGGAACTTCCGGCGATGTTCAGCAACGACGACGACATGGCGACCGGTATCGCCGCGGCTGGCACTTCCTCTGAGGATCCCGTGTGGCGCATGCCGCTGCACGAGGACTACCTCGCCATGCTCGACAGCACGGTGGCCGACATCGCCAACGCCGGGTCATCGCCCTACGCCGGCGCTATCACTGCCGCGCTTTATCTCCAGCGCTTCGTCGGCAACGCGCCGTGGACCCATTTCGACATCATGGCCTGGAACACGCGGCGGCGGCCTGCCCATCCGCTCGGCGGCGAGGCGATGGGCCTGCGCGCGGTGTTTGGCTGGCTAGCAGATCGCTTCGGCGGCTGAACCGGGTCAGAGGGAAGGGCTGTCTTCCCTCCGCCGATCGTGGGTCTTGGGGCGGAGCGTGGCGGGTGTATCATCCGCGCCGCCATGTTCGTCTACCCCGCCATTCGCTGTAGCTGTTGATGCCGTTGCGACGGTCGTTGCTTTGTCCGTCGCGTAAGTCGCCAAGAGTGTGTCGTTTTGCCAGCGGCGCGGGCCGATAGCTACGAGAGCGTTGCCGAACATGGACATTCACCTGCACAACACCCGCTCTGGCCGTCGCGAACGGTTCGAGCCGCTGGACCATGACCGGGTGACGATGTATCTGTGCGGCCCCACCGTTTACAACCTCGTCCACATCGGCAACGCGGTGCCGGCGGTCTGCTTCGATGTGCTGGCGCGGCTGTTGCGACTGAAGTACGGCGGCGTCCGCTTCGTGCGCAACATCACGGACGTTGACGACAAGATCAACGCCGCCGCGCGTGCGTCGGGCGAGTCCATTGCCGAACTTGCGGATCGATATGCCGACGCCTATCGGGAGGACGTGCGGGCGCTGGGCGTGCTGGACCCGGATGTGGAGCCTCGCGCCACCGAACACATCGACGAGATATTGGCGATGATTCGGGAGTTGATCGACGCCGGCCACGCCTATGAGGCAAGTGGCCATGTGTTGTTCCACGTCCCTTCCGATCCAAACTACGGTTCGCTTTCGCACCGGAGCCTCGAGGACATGATCGACGGCGCCCGCGTGGAAGTGGCGCCGTACAAGCGCGATCCCAAGGACTTCGTGCTGTGGAAGCCCTCCACGCCGGAACTACCCGGCTGGGAGAGCCCGTGGGGGCGCGGGCGACCAGGTTGGCACATCGAATGCTCGGCGATGATCCGCCAGCATCTCGGGCGCACCATCGACATCCATGCGGGCGGCAACGACCTCACGTTTCCCCACCACGAGAACGAGCAGGCGCAGAGCACCTGCGCCCACGGAACGGAGTTCGTGCGCTATTGGCTGCACAACGGCATGCTGAGTTTCGGCGGAACGAAGATGTCCAAGAGCCTCGGCAACGTCGTCACCATCCGCGCCCTGCTCGGGAAGCATCCGGGCGAAGTGCTGCGCTATGCGTTGCTGCTGGGCCACTATCGGCAGACCTTGCAGTGGGAGGATCGATTGCTGGTGCAGGCGCGTGCCAGTCTCGACACGCTCTATGGTGCCTTGCGCGATGGCGACGAGGGGCAAAACGCCAGCTTGACCGCGCTCGACTTTGCCGATGCCACGCTGGACGAGATGCCGGAAACGGTGTTGCAGGCCCTCTGCGACGACTTGAATACGC
>VXPR01000140.1:0-4030 GCA_009839405.1 Gammaproteobacteria bacterium | reverse complement strand
CCGCGTGCCTTGGCGGCCATGCATTCGCTGGCGGCGGATGTGCATCGTGCGGGTTCTGCCGACCAAGCCCGCGCGCTGCAGCGCCAGCTTCTTGCCGGCGGCTGGCTGCTGGGGCTTCTCACCACGCCAGCGCGGGAGCACTTTCGTGCCGGCGCGGGCATGGACGAGGCAGAGATCGAACGGCGCATCCAAGAACGACGGCAAGCCCGTACCGACCGCGACTTCGCTCGCGCGGATGCGATTCGCGATGAACTCGCGGCGCAAGGCATCGAACTCGAAGACACCCGGTCAGGCACGCGCTGGCGTGCCGTGGCCAACACACAATCAAGTGGGAGTGACTCGGATTGAACAGCAAGGAAGCTCTCGTGGTGGTGGCGGCGCTGCTGGCGGCGCAAAACGGCTTGGCGGCAGCCGCCGAAACGACGGACGATGCCGAGATAGAACCGCCGGCGACAACCGAGCGCATGAGCGTCACGGCGAGCCGCATCGGTGTCGTGGATCAGCGCATCGTCACTATTGAGGAAGAGGCCATTCGTGCGGCCGCAACGCACCACGGCACCGATCTCCTGCGCGAAATGCCGGGCCTTGCGGTGTCGCCCAGCGGTGGGAGGGGCTCGCTCACCCAGGTGCGGGTGCGGGGCGCCGAGGCGAATCATCTGCTCGTCACGGTTGACGGTTTCCCGGTGAACGATCCGGGTATCGGCTCCGCCTTCGATTTCGGCACGCTGGACCTGGCTGGGGTTTCTCTGGTGGAGCTGGTGTCGGGGCCGCAGAGCACGGTCTGGGGCAGCGACGCCACCGCAGGCGTTCTCAACCTCGACACGCTGCCGGATCGCAGCGAGCGCCGGGTGTCGCTGGGCTATGGCGGCGCAGCGACGCTGGATGCCGACATCGACCTTGCCCACGTGGGCGAACGGGTGCGGGCGCGGTTGGCGGCAGGGCATGTGGAGAGCGACGGCGACAACGTGTCGAGGCTGGGCGACGAAACCGACGGCTTTCGCAACGACACCATCCACGGGGTGGCGACGGCGGTTGCAGGGCGATGGCACCACAAGGTGCTGGCGCGACACACCGGCGCGGACGTGCAGTTTGATCCCGCGCCCTTCCCGGACTATGTGCCGGTGGACGGGGACCGTGCAACGTCCACGAATGCCGTTCTGGTCGGCTGGGAGACGCGCTGGCAAGGCCGGGGTCGCGTCGTGCCGAGCCTGTCGGTGTTCCACAGCGAGAGCGACGTGGACCACTTCGCCGACGGCAACTTCACCAACGCCACGCACGGTGCCCGTCAAGGCGCGGCGCTGGCGTCTGTGCTGCGGCTGGCGCCCGGACATCGGGCCAGCGCGGCGCTGGAGGTCGAGCGGGAGAAGTTCCGGCAGGTCGGCGACGCCTCCGCGTTCGGAGACCCAAACCAGAGCCGCACGTTCACCGCATGGAGTCTCGCCGGCGAGTATCAGGCCGACCTGGGTGCCGGTGCCATCACTGCCTCAGCGCGGCACGACACCAACGGCGAGTTCGATGACGCCACGACGTTGCGCGTCGGCGCGACGGCCCCGGCGTTCGGTGGTCGGGTTTTCGCCAATGTCGCGGAAGGGATCAAGAATCCCACGTTCATCGAGCGCTTCGGCTATTTTCCCGGCACTTTCATCGGCAATCCGAACCTGACGCCCGAGCGGTCGCGGGCCCTGGAAGTTGGCATGGAGCACCGCTGGCGGGCGCTCAGCGTCAATGCGCTCGCATTCCACGCCGTGCTCGACGACGAAATCGACGGCTTTGCCTTTGCGCCGGACGTTGGTGGCTTCACCGCCCGCAACATCAATGGCGAGAGTCGGCGCACCGGTGCTGAGCTAACCGCCGATGCCGAGTTCGGAGCCATGCGTGTGCGCGGCAACGTCGCTTGGGTGGACGCCACCGAAGAGGGTGCGCGGGAAATCCGGCGTCCTCGGCTCTTGGCGAGCGTTGCGCTCGATGCGAGGCTGGGCCGGAGACTGACCTCGCATCTGTCCATCCTTCACAACGGCGCGCAGCTCGACCGCGACTTCTCTACCTGGCCCGCAACCACCGTGCGACTAGGTTCGTTCCGCCTGGTTCGGGCGAGTCTTGCCTGGGCCATCAACCCGCGCTGGACGACGCGCCTGACGGTGGACAACCTGACGGACGCAGACTACGCGACGGTGTATGGCTACGCGAGCCCCGGTCGCAGGGCGCTGCTGCGGGTTGAGTTTTCAGGCTGACGCCGAGCCTGATGGTGCGGGAGTTACCGCGGGAGGGTGCGAGTGGATAGCAAGCGACTCACGACGTTCGTGGACGAGGTGTGGGATGACAGCATCGTGCCCACGCTCTGCGACTACATCGAAGTGCCGTGCAAGTCGCCGCATTTCGATCCCGACTGGGAGCGGCATGGATATCTCAGCGAGGCCGCCGAGCAGCTAGAGCGCTGGGCCGCGGCATCCGGCGCGCGTGGGCTCACGCATCGAATCGTCACGTTGCCCGGACGCACGCCGCTCCTTCTCTGCATCGTGGAAGGCACGGGCGCCGGCAACGCGCTGCTCTATGGCCACTACGACAAGCAACCCGAGTTCACCGGCTGGCGCGATGGGCTCTCGCCGTGGAAACCGGTGATCCGGGACGGCCGGCTCTATGGTCGCGGTGGGGCGGACGATGGCTATGCCCTGTTCGGCTCGCTCACCGCCATCGCGGCATTGCAGTCGCAGGGAATCCCCCACCCGCGCTGCGTGGTGTTCATCGAAGGCTGCGAGGAGAGTGGCAGCTTCGATCTGCCGCCCTACATGGACGCGCTCGCCGAGGAAATCGGCACGCCCGACTTGGTGGTGTGCCTCGATGCGGAATGCGGCAACTACGACCAGCTCTGGCTCACCAACTCGCTGCGGGGGATGCTGATCGGCACCCTCACGGTGCAAGTGCTAGAGGAGGGGGTGCATTCCGGCGTTGCCGGTGGCGTCGTGCCTTCGAGTTTCCGCCTGCTGCGGCAGGTGCTCGAACGAGTGGAGAACTCGGTCACGGGAGCCTTGCACGAGGCGCTGAACGCGCCGATTCCCGATGCCATGCGGGCGCAGGCCGAGCAGGTGGCCGAGGTGCTGGGCGATCTGACCGTGGACCGGTTTCCATGGGCGGGAGCTACCAACGCGGGCCAGGCGAGCCACGCGGATTTGATTCTTGCCAACGCATGGCGGCCGAGTCTGGGCGTTGTGGGGCTCGACGGCGCCCCTGCAACCAAGGACGCCGGCAACACGCTGCGTCCGCTGACCGCCGCCAAGCTTGCATTCCGCCTGCCGCCGACATTGGATGCCGAGCTCGCTGCGAACGCCGTCAAGGGAGCGCTGGAAGACGCTCCGCCGCACCATGCCGAGGTGTCGTTCGAGGTGCAGGACACCGCCGGCGGCTGGGCCGCGCCCCCGGCGACTCCTTGGCTCACGAAAGCTCTTGACGCTGCCTCCCAAGCCCACTTCGGCGCGCCGCTCATGGCCATGGGCACCGGTGGCACGATTCCGTTCATGAAGATGCTGGGCGACCGCTTTGCGGGCGTTCAGTTCGCCGTCACGGGCGTACTGGGGCCGAACTCCAACGCACACGGCCCCAACGAGTTCCTCGACATCCCGACAGGCAAGCGGGTAACCGCCTGCATCTCCCACGCCCTCGCCGCCCTCGCCGAGAGACGAACACGCTAGGAGGCGCGCCGTAGAACGCAGTCGTGGGGGAGGGGTTGTCCTGTCCCGGCGCGCCCTGACGGGGGCGTTGGCAGTTCGCTTGCGCGAACTGCTGCGCTTCGACGAGTTCCTCGTGTTGAACGCACCGAGGAACGCGGAAGATTCGACCAGCCCCCCCTCCGAGAAAAGGCGTCCTCGCCTTTTCTCGGAGGGGGGAGTGACAGGGAGGTCCCGCAAACCGCTTGGCTCGGGAGTGACGGGAAGGGCCCGCGCTGTGCGCCCGACGGGGAATCGGGCGCGACGCTCCTCCTGTCACTCCCCCCTCGCGGGGGAGTCGAGAAAGGCCGTCCCCGGCCTTTCTCGGA
>VXPR01000515.1:3646-5798 GCA_009839405.1 Gammaproteobacteria bacterium | reverse complement strand
GCAGCTAGCCCCCCCTCCGAGAAAAAGCGAGGACGCTTTTTCTCGACTCCCCCGCAAGGGGGGAGTGACAGGAGGAGGGAGTGCGACAGAGTACGCTCCCTACGCCCCGGCTCCATCAAAGGTAGTGATCCATCAGCAACGCCACGAATAGCAGCAGCAAATAGACGATCGAGTAGCGGAAGGTCGCCATGGGGGCGGACGCAACCGAGCAGAGCAGCGCCACTGCATAGCCGACGAAGACGGCGCCGAGGGCAAGCGCGCCGACCAGATAGACGACCCCGCTCATGCCGATGGCCCAAGGCACGACGCTCACCGCCACCAGAGCGAGCGTGTAGAACAGCACCTGCCACTTCGTGTGTACCTCGCCGTGCGTGACCGGCAGCATCGGAATGTCCGCGTCGCGATAGTCTTCGATGCGGTCCAACGCCAGGGCCCAGAAGTGCGGCGGCGTCCAGATGAAGATGATGGCGAGCAGCACGAGACCGCCTGGCTCGATGCTGCCCGTGACCGCAGTCCAGCCGAACAGCGGCGGTGCGGCGCCGAAGAGCCCGCCGATGACGATGTTCTGCGGCGTCGCGCGCTTGAGATAGAACGTGTACACGAGGCCGTAGCCAGCCCACGACGCCAAGTTCAGCCAAGCGGTAAGCGGATTGACGAGCGTCGTGAGGATCGTGAAGCCAGCCAATCCAAGGGCACCGGCGAACACCACTCCGCGTGCGGGACCGATGCGCCCGGTGGCCACAGGACGGTTGCGCGTGCGCGCCATGCGGGCGTCGATCTGGGCATCCGCAATGTGGTTCACGGCCGCCGCCGACGCCGCCATCAGGGCGATGCCGGGCAATCCGAACAAGAGAGCCCGCCACGGCAGCGCATCGCCGGCGGCGAGCAGCATCCCTACCGCCGCGCACATGAGCATGAGCAGCACGACCCGCGGCTTGGTGAGCTCCAGATAGTCGCGCCAAGTGCCCCGGGCTTCGGTCAGTAACGCTTCGCTCAAGGAGGTCCCTCTTCCATGGACAGAATGCCCCGCCGACGAACCTGACGCCGCCGGTGCCTGTTGGCTCAATGGGCGGACGCGGCGCTGGTGGCAGGCACCGGACGCCGTCTCGGGGGCCGCCCGAAAGCCGCGAAGTTTACTGTAACGACGGCGAGCAGCAATGCGCCGGCGAAGGCATTGTGCAACACGGCCAGCGGCAGCGGCAGCGCGGCCAGCACGTTGGCGACGCCCAAAGCCCATTGCAGGCCGAGGGCGGCGGCGACCGCCCCAGCGAGCATTCGATGCCCGCCGCGATGCAGGCGCACGCACAAGAGCCCCACCACGCCCAGCACCAGCACTGCGCCAAGCCGGTGGCCGATCTGGATGGCGATGCGCGCCTCGCTATCAAGCTGGCCGCCGAGGTAGTTGGGCCCGACATCTTGCGTCACGTCGAAGCCCTGGGCGATGTCCAAGGGCGGCACCACTTCGCCGTGGCAGAGCGGGAAATCCGGGCAGGCGAGGCCGGCGTAGTTCGCGCTCACCCAGCCACCGAGGGCGATCTGCAGAATCACCACCCCCAGGGACGCGGCGGCGAGCCGGCGCGTGTCCGACAATGCCGGAAGCCGGGGGCGGGCGAGCAGCAATGCATAGAGCCAGAGCGTCGCCAGCGTCGCCATGCCGCCGAGCAAGTGCGCCGTCACTACCTGCGGCCATAGCTTGAGCGTCACCGTCCAAGCGCCGAAGGCTCCTTGCACGATCACCATTACGGTGAGGATGGCCGGCAGCTTGAGGGGGTCCTTCCGCCACGCAGCCAAGCCCAGAATGCCGAGGATGAGCGCGCCCAAGGCCGTGGCGAAGTAGCGATGCACCATCTCTGGCCACGCCTTGTCCACCTCCACCGGTGCGTCTGGGAAGGCGGCTTCTGCGGCGGCGATCTCGGCCGGCGTCTCGGGCACGCCGATCAGGCCATAGCAGCCGGGCCAATCGGGGCAGCCAAGCCCGGCATCCACGAGGCGCGTATAGGCCCCGAGCACGACGACGCAGACGGCGAGGGCGATGCCCGCCACCACCAGCGCCAGCAGCCGATCCTTCACCTTGCCACAGGCCTCACAAGTCCGACGGCCTGCTAGCGCCCCCGTGCGGGGGCGGGGGGCGGTTGGAGGGGGCGGGTCAGGG
>VXPR01000515.1:0-3636 GCA_009839405.1 Gammaproteobacteria bacterium | reverse complement strand
TGACGGCGTGGGCTTGCCCCGCCACCCCCCGCGCCAGAAGCCTATCATTCACATTCCCACTGGCCTCACATCTCCGCGGGCTGGGCGGCGCGCGCCTGGGGGCGCGTCGGCAGTTCGCTGCGCGAACTACTGGCCTTCGTGACCACTGCGTCGCCGGCCGAAGAAGATGTATCCAGCGACGATGGCCACGCCAATCAGCAACCACTGCACGGCATAGCTCCAATGCGTGCCGGGGGAGTAGTCGTAGGCCAACGACACCGGCGCGAGCCCTGCCGACGGCTCCTCCAAGCGCACCTCGCGAGGATGGGCGCCCGTCAACTCGGCCATCGCCGGGACGTTCATTCCATGCACCGCCTTCGGCCAACCCTCGGGCCATCTCGAAGTGCCGGCCACCCCATCTGTCGGCCAAAGCACTCCCGTTACGGTGACAAGACCCGCCGGCGTCTGCACCTCCGGCACATCCAACCCTCCGGCCCGGGGCCGCTCCGCCCTCCCCCGAGTCACAAGAAACGGCCCGTGGTTCGTGACGAGCGGCGTAACCACCAAGTACCACCAGGGCTGGCCCCGGTCGATAACGAAGAACGACCGCTCCGCGTCGTACCGTCCAGCAAGCTCAAGCCGCGTGAAGTCCGGCGTCGCACTGCCAAAACTCCCTGCCGTCACGGCCGCAGAAGCCAGCCGAGCATCCCTCTGTGCCGCCAACCCGGCCTTCTCCTGTCCTCGAGAAAACTGCCAAAAGGACAAGGCGACAACCGTGGCCAGAGCAGCCGCCACCTGCACGGTGAGCGCCAACCCCGGCCGGAAACCACTCACGAGCTCCCATCCCAGCAAGGCGTAGCCCCCCCTCCGAGAAAAGGGAGGACCCTTTTCTCGACTCCCCCGCGAGGGGGGAGTGACAGGAAGGTCATCGCGGCGCTTCGGCGATCGAACGTTCCGATCTTGGCCTCCTGCGCTCCACGGCAACACCGGACGGCGACCACTATCGTCGAGATAGTCGTTGCGATGCGTTCTACAGGCCCGCCCGTTTTCGGCGTGTCCGCTGATCCAAGGGGCGTTGGCGACACCCCCCCGTCACTCCCCCCTCGCGGGGGAGTGGAGAAAAGGGTCCTCCCTTTTCTCGGAGGGGGGGCTAACCGAATCAACCGTTGTACTGCTCCGTTCACGAACACCCCCCACGAAGCGCTTCCAGCACCGGCGTCGTAGACGGCCGGATGCCCCGCCAAAGGTGGAAGGCCTCTGCCGCCTGCTCGATCAACATGCCGAGGCCGTCGGCGCACACCCGCGCACCGTGCTGCTCGGCCCAGGCGCAAAACGGCGTTGGGGCGGCCAGGTTGTAGAAAAGGTCGTAGCAGGCTGCGCCGCCGACGCAGGTGTCCGGGAGCGCTAGCGCGGCACCGCCCATGCTGGCCGATGTGGCGTTCAGCACGATGTCCCAGCCTCCTCCCACATCCGCGAGCGGGCTCGCGCGTAGGCCCTCGAACGCGGCCGCAACTTCGAGGGCTCTGGACTCGGTGCGGTTGGCGATGGTGATTTGGGTGGGCCCTGCCTCGAGCAGCGCCGGCAAAGCTCCGCGGGCCGCGCCGCCGGCTCCGAGCAGGAGCACCCTCGCCCCGGCGAGGGCCCAACCGAGGTTGTCCGTGAGGTCCGTGACCAAGCCAACGCCATCGGTATTGCAGCCGCGAAATGCATCGTCCTCCGGGACAATGGTGTTGACGGCACCCGATGCCGCGGCGGCCGCGTCGTGACGCGTCACCCACCGCCATGCGTCCTGCTTGAACGGCACGGTCACGTTGAGGCCCCTGCCACCGCTGTCGAAGAATTCGGCAGCAGCGGCAGCGAATCCGTTCAGCGGAGCGGCCAACGTGCCATAGGAAACCGCCTCCGCGGTTTCGGCAGCGAACATCGCGTGAATCCGCGGCGAAAGGCTGTGCTCCACCGGGTTGCCGATTACCGCGTACTGGTCTTCCCGAGCGCCGTTCATCCGCGCAACACCCGGCCGGTTGCCGCATCGACGATGGTGCTCGGCGCGCTTCGGTCTCCCACGGCGCCCGGCAGCAATCCGTCGATTTCGTCTCCGAAAATGCGCCTCACTTCCTCGGCCGACCTTGCCGGAGGGTCTGCCGCCCGATTGGCCGAAGTCGAGACCAGCGGGTGGCCACAGGCCGACGCGAACTGTCGCGCCTGCTCGTGATCCGGCACCCGCACCGCCACGGTCGGGAAATCGCCAACGATCCAGGGCGGGAAACGAATGTTCTGCACGAGCCAAGTGACAGCACCTGGCCAGCTATCACGAATGCGCGCTGCGGCCTCGGCGCAAAGCGGTTCTAGCTCCGGCGCGAAGTCGCTGGCCGCGGCACCGATGATGATCAGTCCCTTGCTAGCCGGGCGCCGCTTGAGGTGCAGCACGCGACGCACCGCCGCTTCGTTCATCGGATCGCAGGCGAGGCCCCAAACGCCTTCGCAAGCGTGCGCGACGATGCCGCCGGCGACGACCAGCTCGGCAGCCTCCGCCACCGAATCCGAGCCACCCTCCACCACACGCGTCGCGCTTGGCCTAGGCTTCGAGCGACGCCTGCACCGAAGCGTTCTGCGTCGCCACGCGCTCGGCACCTGCCTTGCGTTCCGCGGCAACGCGCTCGGCGAGCGCTGAATCCGCGACGCCAAGGATTTGTGCCGCCAGATAGCCTGCATTCTTGGCCCCGGCCTTGCCTACCGCCACCGTCGCAACCGGCACACCACCGGGCATCATCACCGTGGAGAGCAACGAGTCCTGGCCCGTGAAGGGCCCGCCATCGATGGGCACGCCGATGACGGGATGCGTGGTCTGCGCCGCCACTGCACCCGCCAGATGCGCCGCAAGCCCGGCGCCGCACACAAACACCCGACAGCCTCGCTCCTCTGCAGAGTGAACGTACTCCGCCGTCGCCTCCGGCGTTCGGTGCGCGCTGGTAACCCGCACCTCGAACCCCACCTCAAGATCGCCGAGCACGTCGGTACACCCGCGCATCACCGGCCAATCCGACTCCGAACCCATCAAAACGGCTACCCACGCCATCGCGAACGCCCTACACCTCGCCTAAGAAGGGCGGCGAGAATACCCGCCGCCGCCTGCCGTCACAAATCCGGCCACTTCCAGTTCCACGAGCCGGCCCAGCACTTCGTCCACTGCAAGACCCGTGGCGGAAACGATGGCGTCAGCGCTCGTCGTCTGGGCCCCAACAGCAGCCAGAACCGGGTCCAAGTCGGTGGGTGCCGCGTGAGGCGCCTCCTCAGGCCATGCGAGGCCGATGGCTTCGGCGATGTCCTCTATCGTCTCGATGAGCGCAGCGCCGTCGCGAATGAGTCGATGGCAACCCTTCGACAACGCGCTCGTCGCCATGCCGGGCACCGCCATGACTTCGCGATTCTGCTCAAGCGCCATCCGCGCCGTGATCAGCGAGCCGCTCTTGGACGCCGCTTCAACGACTACCACACCCAAGCAAAGGCCGCTGACGAGCCGGTTGCGGGCCGGAAAGTGGTGCTTGCGGGGAGTCGCCGCTGGCGGGTACTCCGTGACCAGCGCACCGCGCGAGTCGACGATCTGCCGCGCGAGGGGGGCATGGGCGGCCGGATAGATGCGGTCCAGCCCGCCCGCCA
>VXPR01000149.1:3812-5814 GCA_009839405.1 Gammaproteobacteria bacterium | reverse complement strand
CCTGTTGGACCCGCACACCGCGGTAGGCGTCGCCGCGGCCCGCCGAATCACCGACGCAAGCACCCGCCCCATCTGTCTCGCCACAGCCCACCCGGCGAAGTTCCCGGAAACCGTCGCCCGCGCCACCGGCCAAGACGCACCCCTGCACCCGAGCCTGTCCAGCCTGCGCCCAGAAGACGCCCGCCGAACCCCAATCCCTGCTAGCGCCGAGGTGCTCAAGGACTTCATCGCCCAACACGACGACCTGCCCCCGTAGGGGCGGGGCTTGTCCCCGCCCGTGTTGAATGCATCGACAGATACGGGACGGGACAAGCCCGTCCCCTACGAGGGCCCGTCCTGCAAGTGCACACACGACCCGGTTGTTAAACTAGCCGCCGGAAATGTCGCCACACGGTTGCAGGGTACGCCTGCAGCGTACGTTCAATCGGAGGAACCCATGAACCGCCGATCCCTGCTCCGCTCTGGTGCCGCGTTGGCGTTTGCCGCGCCGTTCGCTCGTCTGCACGCTGGTGAACGGGCGCTCCCTGGTGAGCTTGTTCCCACCACCGACGCCACAACCGGCCTTGATCTGGTCAAGCTGCCGCAAGGTTTCACCTATCGGTCGCTGTCGTGGACGGGCGATGCAATGGCGGGGAACACGCTGACGCCGTCGCGTCACGACGGCATGGCCGCGTTTGCGGCGCCCGACGGCGGAGTGACGCTGCTGCGCAACCACGAGGAGACCATCCTCGAGCGATTCGGCGACGCGGATGTCCCGACCTACGACGATTTCGTGATCCCCCCCAGCGAGGAATTGCCGGACGGGTTTCCGGGCTTCGGCGGCGGCGTCACGGGCGTCTTCCGCGCCGAGGGCGGAGCGCCGGTCACGCGTCCCCTGCTTGCCGGCACCGCCACGAACTGCGCCGGCGGCCCCACTCCTTGGGGAAGCTGGCTCACCTGCGAGGAGATCGTGCTGCGCACCAGCAGGTCTGGCGCCAAGGACCACGGCTACGTCTTCGAAGTGCCAGCGGTTGGTGCTGCCAGTGCCCAGCCGATTGTGGACATGGGTTTCTTTCGCCACGAAGCCGCCGCGGTGGACCCGGAGACCGGCGTCGTCTATCTCACTGAGGACAATGGCGGCAACTCCGGCTTCTATCGCTTCCTGCCGAACGACACCGCCCGTCGCGCCGGCGCGCTGGAAGCTGGCGGTCGCCTGGAGGCGCTGCGGGTTCGCGGCGAGCCGGGCACAGACCTCCAGCAACCGGTCACCGGCGCAACCTACGCCGTCGACTGGGTTCCCATCGCCGATCCGGACCGCGACCCGGAAGCCTTCCATCCGGAAATGTTCGGCGGCAACGTCGTCGGCACCGGCAGATCGGGACCGTTTCTGCAGGCCGAAGCCGGCGGCGCGGCCCGCTTCAACCGCGGCGAGGGCGCCTGGCACCACGGCGAATCGATCTACTGGGTGGATACGGCCGGAGGTGCCGCTGGCGCCGGCGCGGTTTGGGTCTACGAGCCACGCACAGAAACGCTGCGAGCGCTATACGTCTCTCCAGGCGAAACCACGGCGGACGCACCGGACAACATCACGGTGCACAGCAACGGCCTGGTTCTCGCCTGCGAGGACGGCTACGGCCATGTGGACGAGACCGGCACGGCCCGGGGCACTCGCCTCTTGGCGGTTGGCAGCCAAGGCAACGTCTTCGTCGTCGGCGAGAACAACATGCGCCTCGAAACCGCCATCGAGGGCAAGCCGGCCATTGAAGCCAACGACTACAGCTCGTCGGAATGGGCCGGCGCCACCTTCTCCCCAGACGGCCAGACCCTCTTCGTCAACATCCAGTCCCCTGGTGTAACGCTCGCCATCAACGGGCCTTGGGATGCGCTTGCGGCAGGTATCGTCTAGGCGTGGCACACATGCAGGCTCGGGCGTCCCCGTTTAACCAGACCCCCCCGTGCTTGAAGCGCGTTTACCCCAGCGGAACCCACAACCGCCCCAAGGACCAAGGGGGGAGGGGGTGTT
>VXPR01000149.1:0-3802 GCA_009839405.1 Gammaproteobacteria bacterium | reverse complement strand
TGTCTTTTTATATTTCTCCTGTGTCTCGTGTCGGTGGTGGGGGTTGGCTGGGGGGCGGGGCCCCCCGGGCGCCCCGCGCGCTGCGCGGCCCCCCCCCCCCCGCCGCGTTCGTAGAGCGCGTTTAGCCGCTGAGAACCCAACTGCAGCCAGTGCTCCGTAGGGGGCAGGGCTTGTTCTAGGGCTTGTCGCCGCCCGTATTGAACGCACCGATGGACTCGGCACGGGACGGGACAAGCCCGTCCCCTACGGAACTGGTCTCTACGGTGCCGTGGTGCGTTCGAGGGAGGTCTGTAACGTCACGGGAAGCTCGATAGGGGCGAACCTGTGGATCGGGTAAAGGTAGTCCTCGTCGGTGTCGTCGATGATGCGGTAGCAGGAAACGTGGTGGGCCCGATCATCGGGGATGGTCCGGTAGATCTTGTGCAGCGTCAGGTCGAGCGGGTGCCCGTCGGCGTTGAGGCAGACCACGAAACGGGGTGGGTTTGTTTCCATGGTGTCAGTCCAGTCGGGATTTGACTTTGAGCCTTCGTCGGCCGATGCCGTGGGCTTCGTACCAGTGGACTTCGGCGCGGAAAGCTTCTCCGGTTGACAGTCGGACTTCGGCGACTCCCTTCTGTTTACGCCAGCTTCCCCTGCCGTACAAGCGTTGGAGCTGTGGCAGATCACGCCGCGACCGCGGGCGATGGTCTCGACGTTGGCGATGGGGCTGATGAGCTCGAGGTCGCCGTCCATCTAAGTGGACTCGTTCCGTTAGGTTGGTTCGCCAATGGGGCGAGCCTACCAGAGGACCGCGTCCCCAAGGACATGGCGATGCCTGATGTTCCGAGTCAAGCTAGCCACCCTTGACGCGCACCACCAACACGTCGCACGAGACGCCGTGCAGCACGCCGTTGGCGGTGGAGCCGAGCAGGCGACCTAGCCCGTGGCGGCCGTGGCTGCCTACGACGATCAGGTCGGCGTTCACCTCCTTTGCATAGGTGCGGATTTCGTGGCCGGGGGAGCCGATTACGCTGCGCTTGTCGGCGGTGAGATCGTGGCGGGCGGCGATGGTGTCGAGCCAGGTTGCGCCTTCGCGCAGGGCTTCTTCTTCGAAGGCGCCGCTTTCGGTGCCTGTCACCGTGAGGTCCAGGCCGCCGTAGGTGTGGGCGATGGGCTTGATCACCGTGATCAAGGTGGTTTTTGAACCGTTGTGGAGCAACGCCTTGCCAGCTTCCACCACCTCGTGGGCGTCCTCGGTGCCGTCCACGGCAATCACGACTCTGGGGGCGGGGGGTCTCGGCTCAGACTCTTGGCCCGTGCCGACGCGGACGAGGTAGGCGTCGCAGTCGAGGCCGTGGATCAGGGCGTTGGCGGTGGAGCCGAAGGCGAGTTCAATGCCGTGCTGGCCGTGGCAGCCGGCGACGATGCAGTCCGCCTCCATTTCCTGGGCTATTTCGTGGGCGACTCGGGCAGGGCTGCCGAACTTCACCTGCACGCGCTCGCTGGCGATGCCAACGTTGCGAAGCAGGTCGCGCAATTGCCGCTCGGCTTCTGCGCGGGTGCCGTGCACGAAGTCGAGCATCGCGCCGCTGGCGTCGCCGCTCCAGACCGTGCCGTATGCCTGCACCACGTCCGGCAGCACCGCAAGCACCGAGATCTCCGCGTCCGGCGCGATTTCGCGGGCTCTGGCGGCGATGGCTCGTGCCTCCTGATTCGGTTCCACGGCCACGAGCACGTTCTGGTACGACATCTCGAAGAGACTCCCTTGTGCGGATAGATGCGGGCCGTTACTCGGCGCCTGCGGACTCGGCGTCAGACGATGCCGCGCGGGCAACGCCGAGTTCCCCGAGCATCGCGGCGATGTCTTCGGCGGAGGTGGCCGGCTGCACCTCGCGGTCGATGGCGAGAATCTCTCCGCCGACGCCGATGTAGAACGTGTGGCGCTTGGAGTAGCCCTTCTCGTGCAGCACGCCGTAGCTGGTGGCGACCTCCTTGGTCGGGTCGGAAAGAAGCGGGAAGTCGGCGCCGTTCTCCTCGGCGAAGCCGGCGTTGTCCTCCACGGGATCGACGCTCGCCATGAAGTAGGCCACGTCGAACTCGCGAATCAGGTGCCCCTTCTCGGCGAGGGACTTGCACTCGATGGTGCAGCCACGGGTGTAGGCGCGGGGGAACCACGCCACCACAACGGCGCGTTCGGCCACCAGGTCCGAGAGGCGGTAGCGTTCGCCGTCGCTGGCTTCGAGGTCGAAGTCCGGGGCTGCATCGCCCGGTGAGAGTTCGACGCCGGCAGCCCCGAGGCCGAACATCGCTACGGCGGCGACGAGGGCCAGCCGCAGGCCGGATTTCGTTGTGCTGCGTGACATGGGTGGATCTCCTTGAGGTGGCGTTTGGGTCAGTGAATGCCGTACAGCTCCTGCACGTTGGTGCGGGTGATGCGGTCGCGATCTTCCGGGGCGATGCCGTCGAACAGTTCGTCGAGCACGTCGATGGAGCACGGCCAAGTCGAGTCGGTGTGGGGGTAGTCGGAACCCCACATCAGGTTCTCGACCCCAATCAGGTGCCGGGTGGCGAGGGCGGGGCGGTCGTCCTCGATGGTGGCGTAGAACTGGCGCCGCCAGATTTCGTGGGGTGGGGCGCCGGTGTAGGGCTCGTCCATGTTGCGGCGCTCGCGGGCGAGGCCTTGCTCCACGCGGTCGAGCCAGTGGGCGATCCAGCCGGCGTTGAACTCCGCCACCACGATCTTGAGATTCGGGTGGCGTTCGCAGACGCCGCGGCAGAGGAACTCGACGATGGTGCCTTGCACGGTGTGCTGCGTGGCGGCGTAGTCGGCGATGGCGTCGCGGCGGGCCTTGGTTGGGCGGTATTCGGGCGGCACGTACGAGCCGCAGCCGACGTGCATGGAGAGCGGGAAGCCGGCCTCTTCTGCCAGCGACCAGATGGGCTCGTAGTCCTCGTCGAAATAGGGGCGGCCGGCGGGGGAAGTGCAGGGGATGCAGCCGCCGCGAAAGCCGAGCTTGATGACGCGGTCCAGTTCTTCGGCGGCGGCGGCTGGGTCCTGCACGGGGATGGCGGCAAGGCCGAAGAGGCGGCCGTTCGAGGCCGTGGTGTAGTCGTGCAGCCAGTCGTTGTAGTTCTTCTGCAACGCCACCAGGAGCTCAGTGTCCGGGAAGCTGAACATGGCGAAGAAGCCGGGGTAGAGGAACTCGGCGGCGAGGCCGTCCACGTCCTGATCCTCGTAGCGATGGGCGCCGTCCACCAGCCCCTTGCGCATCCCGGCATAGCCGCTGTTGAAGAGCGCGACGAGTTCCGGGTCTTTCATGTGCGCGACGTCAGGCTTGTGCCCCGGCTTGCGACCGAGCGGCTCGTTGCGGGCAAGGCGCGACGAAGCCATACCCATGCGGGCGACACTGACGCCCCGCATCCCGCGCTCGGGCACAACGATGGCATCCACCTGATCGCCGACGTCCATGATGCGCGGCGCCTTGTCCCCGAAGCGCTCGGCAAGACCGGTGAACACGTCCCGCCCCTCGACCACGTGCGAGTCCGCTGAAATCGGCTTCATGACTTCCCCGAAATGTCCCGTTCCTGCCAAGCGTAACAGCCTGTCGGACCCTCTGCTAAGGACGGGCTTGTCGCGCCGAATCTGTCGGTGCATTCAGGACGGGCGGGGACAAGCCCCGCCCGTGCGGGCCCGACACGTTGATCGTTGAGGATTGGATTCGAGGCGAGGGCCTTTTGGGGGGGGGGGGGGGGTTGCCCCCCCCCCCGGGGGTGGGGGGGGGTGGGCGGGGCCGCCGCCCCGCCAAACGGCGCGGGGGCGGGG
>VXPR01000203.1 GCA_009839405.1 Gammaproteobacteria bacterium | reverse complement strand
CCGTGGGGGCCGCGCGCGCTCGGGGTTAACTGGCGCACGGTGGGGGGGGCGGCGTTACCGGCCGCCCCGTTCGCCCCCGCCGACATAGAGGCGTGAAGCCGGGCCCGCACCGCCGAAGCGCCACGAGAACACATCCCACGTTGCCGTCAGCAGCAAGCGACGGACAGAAAGTTCCGCCGTGGATGGCTGTTCGTCGCCGGAGCGCAGGTAGTTGGCATTGCCGCTGAAGTCGACGCCCGGTGCAGCCGCAAGTTCAAGACCAGCCCTAAGGCGCGGCAGGGGCCGATAGCCGATGCCAAGCCTGAGTTCCGCGCTGCGGTCGTATTGCCCGTCCGTGAACCGCGCCCGGTCGCCATAGAGCAGGGGCAGGTCGGTGGCGTCGGCCGCCTTCACATCCTGAAATCGCGTCGACTCCACCGACACGGCACCAACGCCCACATCGAGCGAGAGCCCCTCGGCGCCACTCGCCCAGCCCGCCAGCAGCAAGGCCCCGGCGCCGGCCACCCCGCGCCCGAAGCGCGCCACGTTGCGGGCGCTCAATACAACGATTCGCGATCGTCGCGCCGGCGGCGTGCCCGCTCGGTGAGTTCCTCGTCGATGGTGATGGCGAACACCCCGGCCGGGCCCACGATCTTCTGCACCATCAGCCGCTCCACTTCGCGTCGCTCGCGCTCGGTAAGGCCGTGATACGCCGCGCTCGCCAAGAACGCCTTGTAGGTGGCGCTCGTGTCCATGAACGGCACGATGAAGCCGGGGATGATGGCCTGAATCTGGGCGCCGCGCTTGTTCTCGGTGAAGTTCATGCCGGCGCGGTGCCACGTCCTTGCGTCGTAGAGGATGATGGTGCCGGCCGGCGCCTCGATGAGGTCGGACTCCGGACCGCTGTAGGGCAGGCCGAACTTCGCCCTGTGGCCCTTGCGATAGGTGTGCCGCGAGATGCCCCACTCCTCCGGCGGCGGCGCCGCGGTGGCGTGGCTGCCGAGCTTGAACAGGGTGCCGCCGTTGGTGCGCGTGAAGTCCGAGACGCAGACATTGCGCTGCATGCCGAGCACCAGGTCTCCCGATGGCAGCGGCACGCGGTCGCCGGTGCCCCACAGATACGGGAAGTCGGTGTGCCAGCCCTGCACCTCGCGCTCGCCATCGTCCTTGGTCAGCGCCGTGATGCCAGGCGAGTGGCCGAGGCGGATGTCGCCCGTGTGCATGTACTGGCGCGTGAGCCAAAGCGAAACCGGCTCGGCCGTCATCTTCGCCACCGCAGGATGCTGCACCAGCGGCGTCTCGCGCACCGGAGTGCGGCTTTCGTAGGCGTCCACGCAGCCGACCTGCTGCAAGCCGTCCACCACGTCCGGTTCGAGGATGCAGGTGAGCGCCACCCAGCCTTGCTCACGCAGGATGCGCAGGGACTCCGAAGGCAGTTGTTCGGGACCGTGACCCACCGCGAAATCGCCAGCTTCGCCGAGTTTGCCGTCCGCGCCCACGGCGACGCCATTGCGCGCCAGCCGGCAGGCACCGTTCGTCTGGTCCACGGAAGCGGACAGCTTGAGGCCGGTCGCGGCATGGACAAAACCGTCACCTGCGACATCCCAAAGAGCGGCGTCGTCCACATGCTCCTGCACGTGCAGGGTCTCGCCATCAGATGCCAGCCAATCGCCGTCCGGGGTGTGCAGATAGCTGTAGTGGTGCGCCGGCCGCTCGAACGTGGTGACCCGAGGATTGAACTCGCCCGCCGGCTGATGCCGAGACTCAAGGGCTGCACTCGCCGTCGCCATGTTCCCCTCACTCCTCCTTCGCATCCGCATTGGGTGCCTTCGCTGACACCGCCGCTGGCACCACCGAACGAGTATAGCGGCGCGGCCCGGCTTTGGAGTTCGGCCCGCCGAGGACGGAGCGCCGACGCCCAGGGAACAGGCCGAGGGCCCTCGCTTCGAATCAAATCCTCGAAGCATCAACGTGTTGCTCGATTTATCCCATAGGAAGAAGCGCGACATCCCCAAGTCTGCCCCACATACCGGAACATTCCGCAACAAAATGCGTCAAATTAGTGCATAGTGCCGGCAGAGCAGGTGCGGGAAAGGGCCGAACCGTCCGACTAGGGTTGCACTTGCTCCGTGGTCTCACAAATCGAGCGGCCCGCCTCCGGCAAAACGGCCGCGGAGGTCTCAAAAATGACGAGTCGTACCTCGCTGTCCTCCCTTTGCACCGCTTGCCTAGCATCTCTCGCCCTGCTTTCGCCACCGCTCCTTGCGGCCGAGGAGAGCCGCCAGATCGAAGAAATCACGGTTACGGCGGAACGCAAAGAAGCCTCCATCCAAGACACGTCCATCTCGATCACCGCCTTCACGGAGGAGATGATCGACGACTTCGGAATCCGCAACCAGTCAGACCTGCAGAATCTGGTGCCCGCGACCACGATCCAGCCCTACGACTCCGCCATCCGCGGCGTCGGGCGCAACTTCCGCAACCTGGGCGGCGACCCAGGTGTCGCCACCTACATGAACGGGGTCTATTCCGAAGACCTCTACACCGCCACCATCGGCTCGTTCTGGGACATGGACCGCATCGAGGTGCTGCGCGGGCCGCAGGGCACACTCTATGGCCGCAACGCCGTCGGCGGCGCCATGAACTTCATCTACCGCAAGCCCACCGACGAGTTTGAGCTCTTGGGCCGAACCGTGCTCGGCACCTACGGCACCCGCGACCTCTACGGCGCCATCTCCGGGCCGCTGGTGGAGGATGTGCTCACCTCCCGGCTCACCGTATCTTCCCGCCAGCACGACGGCTGGGTCGAGGAACGCGGCGACGGCCCCGATCTCGACAGCGGCGACGAGACCAACGTCGCGCTGCAGTTCCAGTGGCGCATCAACGACGCCATGACGCTGAACGTGCGCAGCAACAAGGCCGACGTGGACCGCGTCTTCGGCGGCGCGGACGGCGGCGGCCTGATCGTGCTCGTGGGCGAGAACAACATCATTCCCGGCGGGGATGGCCTGCGCAACTACACTGTGCAGGCACACGGCATCCGCGCCGTGGACGCCAGCGTCGTCAATCCGCTCGATTCCGCGTTCCTCGATCCGCGCATGCCGGTGCTGCGCTACACAAACCCCACCACCGGTGGGGAACTGCTCGCACAGCGCATCCGACCCGGCATCGACCCGTCCGGCGGCTCCGGGTTCCCCAACCACGGTCGCGACGTGACGCTGGACCCCGCCGAGTGCGTGTTCCTCGACCGCGAAGACATCAAGGGCGGGGACCTGTGCGCCTACACCAACGGCCTCAACTCCGAAATCTTCGACCAGCAAGGCAATCAGGCCGAGTTCGAGTGGGCCTTGGGCGACACCACCACCTTCAAGTACATCTTCGGCTACAACGACCTCATCTACCACCGCATCACCGACGATGATTCCACCGCAAGCGTCACCGACGACCGCTCCTTCTACGTCAACCACGAGGCGGAGTACGTCTCGCACGAGCTGCAGCTTTTCTGGGACTTGACGCCCGAGCTCTCCTTCACTTCCGGCGTCTTCTTCTACGAGGCCACCATCGACCAGCGCTACGACTTCTACAGCTCAACCGGCTCGCCCCAGTTCACCGATCCGGCGTGGGGGATGGACCAGATTTTGGCCATCGCGGCACCCGGCGCGGTTCCCGGCGACCCGCCGCTCATGTTCCTCGCCGGCTCGCCGCAGCCGGTGCATTCCCATACAGCGCGCGAGCTGGCACAGGCGGCCGGGTACGAGGAAGGCGTCTTCACCGGCGCCGTCGGCACCTGGCTCGGTGACGCCACCCTCGGCTCCGTGAAGCACGGCATCGAGACCATCGGCAGCGACCTGCATGGCAACAACAAGACCGAGCGGGAAGCGTTCGCCATCTACACCCAGGGCGTATGGGACATGAGCGAGAACCTTTCCCTCACCGCCGGCGTGCGCTATGCCTACGACGACGTCATGGGCAGCGAGGACTACGTGCAGTACTCCGAGACCATGGGCGTGCTGAACGCCCTCGGCATCCCCCTCGGGGTTGCCAACGTGCTGCGCGGGGCGCTCGACCCCGCCACCCTCCAGCCGACGGGACTGGTCGAACCCTGGCTCGGCGGCACGCCCATCACCTTCGGTGCCCATCGGCATCTGGCGCGGCGCGACGAGAAAACCACGCTGCGGCTGAATCTCGACTACGCCACCGACGAGCGTTCGAAGATCTACGCCAACGTCACCACGGGCTACCGCTCCGGCGGCTTCAACCTTACCTTCTTCAGCCAGACGCCCACCTACGAGCCGGAGGAACTCATCGCCTACGAGCTCGGCTACAAGGGACAGTTCCAAAACCGCACGTTGCAGTTCAACGGCTCGGTGTATCTGTATGACTACGACGCGATTCACACCCGCACCGAGGAGGCATGCCCGCCCCAACTTGGGCTCGACAGCCTCTCGAGCGTGTGCGCCATCGGCGTCTCGTCCACGACGTCGGTGGAGGCGGCCCCCGGCGCGAGGGTTACGGGGCTCGAGCTCGAAGTGCTCTGGCTGCCGACGGCGGAACTCACCTTCGGCGGCAACTTCAGCCTCACGAACTCCGAGTACACCGAGTCGTTCGTCATCATCGACGGCGCAGACCCGACGGTGCCGCAGGTGCTCTACAACCTCGCGAGCAACCCCGACCGCGCCCGCGACATCAAGGGCAACCAACTCCTGCAGGTACCGGAGAACAAGGCCAGCATCTTCGCGAGCTACCGATTCGATCTAGGCGCGTCAGGCGCCGTCGAGGCACTCGCGAGCTGGGCGTACATTTCGGACGTGTACTTCGCCGCCTACGAATCCGAACTCGACAAGGCCCCGGCCTACGATCGCCTCGACTTGCGCGCTACGTGGACCAGCCCGTCGTCCGAATGGACCGTGACCGGCTTCGTCCACAACGTGTTCGACAAGATCGGCATCCGCCAAATCCTCCGCCACGGCGCCGTGGACGGCTATCGCCGCACCGCCCAAGTGTCGGAACCAAGGCTGGTGGGCGTGGAGGTTTCCTACAGCCTGAGACCATGACCGGCGTTCCGAGGCAGCTCAATTGGGGGAGGCGCCCTGCCCTCCCCCGGCCATACGGAGGCAGGCCGTTGAATGCCGCCACCCGCTTGCCGCCGATGGGGCAAACCGACAGACTAGGCAGCATTGGCGATCACGGGAGGAGAACATGCAGATTGAGTCGTTGGGGCACGTAGTCATCAAGGTGCGGGACATCGAGCGTGCCGAGGCGTTCTACAACGGCGTTCTGGGCCTGCCCATCGTCGCGCGCAGCGACCAGATGCCCATGACCTTCTTCTCGCTCGGCAATCACCACGACTTCGCGGTACTCGGATTGGGCGACGATGCCGAAGAGGCGCCGCACAAGGCGGCCGGACTTGCCCATGTGGCGTTCAAGATTGGCGAATCGCTCGACGAGCTGAGGGACGCGAAGCGGCACCTAGACGACGCCGGCATCAAGTGCGCCCCGGTGGATCACGAGGTCACGCAGTCGCTCTACTTTGCGGACCCGGACGGGAACCAGGTAGAGCTGTACGTGGACACTTCGGACGTCTGGAAGGAAGAGCCGCAGCGAGTGGCGCAGGGCACGAAGCTCGAACTCTAGCGAGGCTCCGTCGCGCACTGACGGGCGCGTTCGCAGTTGCTACGCAACTGCTTCTGACGCTGCGATGAACTCGGCGAGGGCCCCGTAAGGGGCGGGGCGTGTCCCCGCCCGGGGTGTATGCACCGGTGGACGACTAGAAGCACAGCTATTAGCGCAAGCGAGCCGCCACCAGGAGGGCCCGCGCTGGGTGCGCGTGAGGGGAAAACG
>VXPR01000521.1 GCA_009839405.1 Gammaproteobacteria bacterium | reverse complement strand
CTCTCGATAGGCCGATGCACTTGGCATAGCAGCCGCCTTCGAGATTGAACACGGCGCCCGGTCCCCAGCCGTGCTCGTCGTCGCCGATCAGGAGCCGTCCCGGATGCGCCGAAAGCGTGGTCTTGCCGGTGCCGGAGAGGCCAAAGAAGAGTGTCACGTCGCCGCCGGTGCCCATGTTGGCGGAGCAGTGCATCGGCAGCACGTCCTCTGCCGGCAGGAGGAAGTTCTGTACACCGAAGAGGGCCTTCTTCATCTCGCCGGCGTAGCGCAGCCCCGCCAGCAAGACGCGGCGACCGGTAAAGTCGATCATCACCGTGGCATCGGACGGCGTGCCGTCGCGCGCGGGATCGCAAACGAACTCCGGGGCGTTGACTACCTCCCAGACGGACTTCTCTTGCGGGTTGAACGCTTCTGGCGCGATGAATAGAGAACGCGCAAAGAGAGCATGCCAGGCGTATTCGGTGGTGACGCGAATCGGCAGGTAGTGCATGGGGTCGGCACCGACATGCAGGTCGGCAGCGAAGGTCTCGCGTTCCGCAAGATGCACCTGCACGCGATTCCAAAGAGCCTGAAACGCACCCGGCGTCACTGGCTGGTTGATATCGCCCCAGTCCACCTCGGTCTCGGTGCTGGCATCGCGAACGATGAACCGATCCCTCGGCGAACGCCCGGTGCGGCGACCGGTTTCCACCGCCAATGCGCCGGTGGCGGAAAACTGCCCTTCGCCCCGATACACAGCAATCTCCGTCAGCGCAGCCGCCGACAGATCGTAGTAGTTGGCTGGGTTGCCGGAGCTTTCGTAACTCAGCGCCATGAACCGTCGGGCTCGCCTGGTCGATGAAGGCGGCGATTCTACACGCTCCGGGGTTGATCGTGGTTTGAAAGGAGCGAAACCCGCAAAGGAAAGTGGTGGGTGTCGAGGCGCTACGCTGTCGGCAAAAGCGGGCGTGCTACGCTTCTTGGATTTGGTCGGCTGCCCGCCTACATGCCCCGTATCGCCTGCGTCGCTTTGGCCGCGTTGCTGCCTGCCTCGGTCTTGATTGCAGCGGAGGAACCCCGCGACGGGGCAGTCAAGGCACCACGGAGTGGGGGGTCAGAGGCGCCTCGAGCGGCTAAGCCCCATCGTCCTGCCCGAGAACAAGCGCCACAAGAACCGTCGCCTTCGGACAACGCCTCTTGCCCCAGCCCCAGCCGTCCTATCACCCCGTCGGACCTCGGCGAGACGGCGAAGTCCGACAGGCTGCTAGGCACGAGCGCTCGCTTGGGCGCCCAGGGCGTCGGCCTCGTGGAGGAAATCGTCGTGACGGGCTCGATGATTCGGCGTGACAACTTCGACCTTTCGTCACCCGTCGATGTCATCACCGGTCAGGACATCGAGGAAGCGGGCACGGTGAACATGGGCGACGTGCTTGTGAACATGGCGTCGCAGAGTGGCGTCAGTTCCGGAGAGACGGTTCCTTACAGCTTCGGCAATCTGCGCGGACTCGGACCGGGCGCCACCATGGAGCTGATGGACGGCCACCGCCTGCTGTTTGGCGACGCCAACGCCACGTATCCGCAGATCGCCATCGAGCGGATCGAGATACTCACGGACAGCGCCTCCGCGCTCTATGGCTCGGAAGCGGTTGCCGGCGTCATCAACTACATTCCGAAGCATCGCGCCGACGGCATTGAGCTGCGCGTGGACTCCGCCATGGTGGAGGGTGTCTTCGACAAGCCCGACAGCAAATACGGCATTCTCGGCGGCTGGTCGCGCGACGACACGGATGTCGTGTTCGCATACGAGTACCGCGTCAGAAAGGAGATCCGGCAGACGCATCCGCGGTTTTCGCGCTACATCGACTCGCGCGTCAACCGTGTCGGCGCCGACGCCCAAGGCCGCCTGAGTTCCCTGGGGCCTTGGGAAGACTCGAACTTTCCGGGCACTTTCGACGTGCCCATTCGCGACGCCGTTACCGGCCGCACGACGACGCTCGGCAATGGACTCGCCTCAACATCGACCCGTGCGGATCCCGTATGCCAGTTTGCGTTCAACAGCGGCGGCGACGATTTCAGGCAGCAGAACTCCTGGGGCAACGGCCTGCTCGCAAGCAACGGGAAATGTGAGCAGAACCGGTTCAACTACCTGAACTACAGAGACGACCTCACCGGGCACTCCGCCTACGCCAACGTCGATCACCGCTATGGCGCGAGCCTGGCCATCAACGGCCAACTATGGTTCAACGTGCAAAACCGAACCGGTCGCAACAATCCGATTGGCTCCACGGCCAGCTCGCGCATCGGCAATGCCAACCAGGGTGACCGCTTCCTAATCGCCGGCACGCATCCTGGCAATCCCTTCCGGGCAGAGGCGGATGGTCGGCCGCTCTTTGCACAGGACGCGAACGACGACGGCATCCCCGACCGCGACGGCGACCAGGCCGCATTCAACGCGCGGCTCGGCGGCAATGTTGTTCTTGCTTCGGATCCCTTCGATCCAGCCGCCGGCATCCCGTTCCAGGAGGATGTATACCTCGATGACAAGTATTCGGTGCAGGGCCACCTCTGCAATCCGATGGGTGGATGCTCCCGCTTCGTGGACTCCGGCCGCGGCATGGCGTCCGAGGCCCGGGGGCACACCACCAACGTCCGCGCCCAAATCGGCGTCGAGTACGACGTTGCCGATACCGGCTGGTATGTCAAGGCGGACTGGATCAAGGCCTTGCGCGCCAGGGACCGATACGGCAACTCCAGCACCGGGTACGAGTCGCTGTCGGCCATGGACCGGGGTCTCGCCTGCGTACTCGGCCCTGCCGGCGATCAATGCTGGAACCCGTTCGGAACGTCCATCTATGAACACGACCAGGCCCACCGTCCCCTGCCGAGCTTCCAGCGGGACCCCGCGCTCATCAACTCGCAAGCCGTCATTGACGGACTGCTTGCGCCGGCGACGCGCAAGCATGTTTACGAACAGGATACGGTGGACGTGGTCGTTGCCGGCGCGTTGCCCGTCACCCTGCCCGGAGGCCCATTGTCCATCGCGGCGGGTCACCATTTTCGCGTGGAACGGGAGGAGTACATGCCGGACACGCTTGGGCTGATCGAGGACCGGGCCAGGGGTTCGTCGGTCAAGCGTCGGATTACGGATTCGGTCTCGAGAGACTACTTCATCGAGGCGAGCGCGCCCGTGCTCCACAGCGCCCGCCTGGGAGTGGCCGAGGTATCGGCTGCCGCTCGCGCCACGGGCAATGACATTCGGGCGACCGTTCCGCGGGAGTCCGGAAGCGGCAGCTACGAGGACACGATCCACCAGATCGGAATGACCTGGCAGCCACGCGGCTGGCTGTCGGTGCGGGCTTCTTTCGGCGAGGGGTTCGTGATGCCCGACCAGTTCACGGCATTTGGCGACAAGCGCATCCAGTTCGTCTCGACAGATAGCTCGACGGGCGACTACACCTGTGAGGTGCTGGTGGACGACGACTCCACCGGCGACGGCGGCCTCGGCGGCACCGCAGCCACGGGCGTGTCCGAAGCCATGTGCCCGACCGGTGACATGGAGTTCATCCGCACCGTCGTGCCGTCCCCGCACCTGCAGGGCGAGACCTCCGACGGACACAACTTCGGCGTCAGCTTGAGTCTCGTCGGCGGCGACCTCAGCGTTGACCTCGACCGCTTCTCCGTCGAGTTCCGGGACCAGGCCGTGTTCGCCGGCGTTGCCGTGCAGATGGACGGCTTGCGCGATGAGTTTCTTGCGTTCGCCGCGGGCGCCGGCGCGAACTGCGGTATGGACGCGCAGTGTTGGCTTGGAGTCCGCGACGAGTGGATCCGCCGCCTTGAGCCGGGATTCAACGCGTTCGAGGTGAGCCCTGGCGTCTTGCCGCAGGACGCGCCGCCATCGACGCTTGGCCTCTACCGGATGGACGACACGCGGCCGGGCGACATCTCGCACACCATCTCGTCCTACATCAACGCGGACGTGGCCGAGAGCGAAAGCTACGATCTTCGCGTGCGCTACGACTTTGACGGTCTTCCCCTGATCGGCGCGGACTATGGAACCTTGAGCGCAGCCGTCGAGGCGACCTACTACGAGTCGTGGCGGGTGACGCCGAATCCTGCGATCCCGCACCATCGGATCAACCTTGCGGGTCAGTACGGCCGCAACGAAACCCTGCAGGACGGTGGCGTGCCGAGGTGGAAGGGCAATGCCTCGCTGCGATGGTCCACAGGCGGCCACACGCTGCGGCTCACCGGACGCTACACGCATCACATGGCGGATCTCGAGAACAGCGGCGCCTGTGTCTCCGCGCTCGCCAACGCTTCGTGCCGCATCGCCTCGTGGGTGACCTGCGACCTTTTCTACGCGTATCGTCTGCCAGGCGTTCTTGGCATCCCAGGCGCAACCACGCTGGCGGTCACGATCAACAATCTGCTGGACCGATTCCCCGCACCCATGGCTTCGGCGACTACTCCCTACGCCGCGGATGTGGCAAGGATCTGGGGGCGGACCTACAACTTTCGCGTGCAGCACCGCTTCTGACCGCTGCTCCAATCGGCGCCATGGCGTCGACCGAGCCGTGGCGGCGGCGGACCCCTCCTGCCGAGGACCTGCCGATGTCCGCCGAACGTGTCGGAGAGCCTGGAGACGGTGCCGGAACCGGCAGACGGGAACGAGGCCGAAAGGCCGTCGCCGGAGTCACCTCTGCTTGAGTTCTGCGAGCTGTCGCCGCTGCCGGGTGGTGGGGCGGGTACGGGGAACTTTGAGGCCGGCGCGTTCCATGCGGCGCCGGGCGTCGTTTTCGGTGCGGCGCTGCACCGACTCGTCGGTCTCGCGATACAGCTTCGCCGCTTCGGTGGCGTTGCCGCGACGTGTGCTGACCGCGGTGACGATCACCTCGCGCTCCTCGTGGCCGCGGCTGATGGTGAGGGTGTCGCCAGCTTGGATGCTGCGTGCCGCCTTGACGCGAGCGCCGTTCACATGCGCCTTGCCGCCTTCCACGGCCGCCTTGGCGAGGGAGCGGGTCTTGAAGAAGCGCGCCGCCCACAGCCAGCGATCTACCCGCGCCTTCTCGGCGGGCTGTTCGGTGCCCCCACTGGCCTCGGCAATCGTCGGTCTCGAGCGCATGGGTAATGGTAAGCAACGCCTTGCGTGCCGGCAAAGCCGGCTGCAGCCGACAGGGCGAACCCATCTGCCGGAGAAACCGCCTTGCCACTGCCTGTGATCACCAAGCTCGAGACCGTGGCCCAGAGCGCCCTCTTCGGCATCGAGGCCATGCACCTGCGCTTCTCCAACGGCGTGGAACGTGTGTACGAACGTCTACGCGGCGGCGGGCGGGAGGCGGTGATCATCGCCGCCATCGACGAGCACGACAGACTGGTGTTGATCCGCGAGTACATGGCGGGCTTTCACGACTTCGAGCTTTCGCTGCCCAAGGGCCGCGTGGACCCGGGGGAATCGTTGGAACAGGCGGCGAATCGGGAGCTCAAGGAAGAAGCGGGATTCGGCGCCCGTGAACTGCGTACACTGCGGCGCATCAGCCTCGCGCCGGCGCACATGGGCTTCACCATCCATGTCGTGCTGGCACGGGACCTCTACCCGGAACGCCTGCCGGCGGACGAACCCGAACCGTTCGAGGTGGTCACCTGGCCCGTGGCACAAATCGACGCCTTGGTGATGTCGCCAGAGTTCACCGAATCCCGCGCCATCGCCGCGCTGAAGCTGGTAGAGGTATTCCTGAAGCAACAATGAGGCCCTACGAGGGAAGGACCCGCCAACCCCTAGCATGGACTGCAGGACTATCGCCTCCGCACCCCCCCCGGGCGCGCCGGGGGGGGTGGGGGGGGGGGGGGGGGGGTGGGGGGTCCGGGGGGGGGGGGGGGGTGGG
>VXPR01000290.1 GCA_009839405.1 Gammaproteobacteria bacterium | reverse complement strand
GCCTACTACGGCGACGGCCGCCAGGCCAACCTGCCCTTGGCTCAAGTGCGAACACGGGCGCCAGACGACTTGGTGCGCCAGGTCCGCTCGTGGGCGCAAGAGCAGTTCCAGAAACTGGCAGCGCTCGAGTTCTGAGGCGGAAGCGTCAAGGCGACGGCAACCAAGCTGCCAGGGCCGCGCACGAGCAATCGACGCGGCTGCCCCTAATGGCTATGAGGCGCGCTGTCCTTCTTGGCCGCCGAGTCTCGGCCTGCCGGGCCACGATCCGCCTCTGCAACCTCCTGACGGTCGGCCTAAAGGGAGGAAGCGAGCCGTCGTCTCATCTTAAAGTCGCACGATCGGCCCCGGATACCGGGCCACGGTGGCATCCGTAGTCAGGAGAGTGATCCCCTCGACTTGCGCCTGGGCCACAAGAAGCCGGTCGAACGGGTCCTTGTGAATATCGGGGAGGCGGGCAACCGCGGTTGCGTGTGCGCCGCCTATCGGCAACTCCGTGTAGCCATGTTCCAGCAATCCCCGGCGCAGCATTGCTGCATCCACTAGGAAGTCCTCGCGTCCGAGGCCAGCCTTGATCGCCACTTCCCACAGGGAAGCAGCACTGACCATTGGCTCCGAGTCCGAGCGTTCGATCATCGTGCGCGCTCGGCGCGGAAGGCGCCCCGGCATTCCAGCTGCCCAGAGCAGCAGATGAGTGTCGAGAAGGAGTTTCACCGGTCGTCCTCGAACAAGCGCTGAATCTCCGACTTTCCCATGTGGTCGAAATCGTCCGGCACGACGATCTGGCCCTTGAGAAACCCCACCCGACTCGACCGCCCGGCATCTGGCGCGTCCACCGCAATGACCTTGACGACCGGCTTGCCCGCGCGCGCGATGACGAACGGCTCCCCCGCCGCCGCATCCCTAACCAGGCGCGACAGGTGCGTTTTGGCCTCGTGCATGTTGACGGTACGCAAGCGCCCGCTCCAATCGACCTAGTTCGCTTAGTTTAGTCTTCTAGGACACTCGTCGACAAGCTCTGCCGCGAAAGGCGAAGCACGGTTGTAGGCCGGTCTTGGCTTGTCGTCGCGCGCGGAGCGAGCAGATTGGCCATCATCTCCGCTCGTTCCGCCGCCGACGACGGGCGGTCATCGAGCATTTCTACATCTCGAAGTTCCACGCTGGCGGCACTGCGCAGCCCGACCGCGCCAAGACCTCCTTCCACATCTATCCGAAGTGCCGAGCCCACACCGAGGCGATGGCCGGGCGAGCCGCGACTGCCGCAGCTAGGCGTTCGATCTTTGGCAGGTGGGCCGGTCGCCATTCACCCTGGTGGGCCCAGCGGCTGACCACCGCGAGGTAGATGTCGGTGACAGAAAAACCGTCTCTGGAGAAGTAAGGATCCCCCCCGACGTTCTCTTCCACCACAAGCCACCTCGTCCGCCAGATCGCCCTCGCCCGCTCTCGGATCGATTCCGTCCCGTCGCTGTCCACCGCAAACCGCTCCGGGTAATCATTGATCTCGACCAATGGGTAGATCTCTGTCGCGGCGAAGAGGAGCCAGCGGAGGGATTGCGCGCGTCGGATGCTACCCTTCGGCGGTAGCAAGCCCGCCTCGGGATGGTGTTCATCCAAGGTCAGCAGGATCGCGACGGATTCAGTGATAACCGGTCCGCCGTCGATGAACAGCGCGGGGACCTTGCGTTGGGGATTGATCGCCTCGTATTCAGCACGCCGTTGTTCGGCATCGCGCAAGGAGAGTTCTTGGACCTCGTAGTCCGCGCCGATCTCGGCGAGGGCGCACTCGACCACGAGCGACCCCGAGCGCCGCGCTCCATAAAGGACGTACGTCACCTAACGCTGCCTCTCTAAACACTCGGCATGCATGTTGTCCAGGTCACACGAACCCGTCAATCCGACGTGCGCTACGGCGCCGGTCGCATCTCGGCATTCCACTCTCGCCACAACGCCAGCAACCGCGCCGCCCGCTCCGGTTCCGCTTCCGCCAAGTCTTCACTCTCGCCAATGTCACGGCTCAAGTTATACAGCCGGTAAGGCGTCATCTCATCGCGCGGCTCGCCCCGCAGAAGCTCGCCCTCGTCCATCTTGGCGACGTAGCTAACCAGCTTCCAGTCGCCGCGCCGAACCGCCATCTGTCCCCACGAGCGCCAGAACAGCGCCTCGTGCGGCCGCCCGGACACATCGCCATGCAAGTACGGCAGGAGATTGACGCCATCGAGCTCCCACTCGTCCTCAATCGCCACCCCCGCCGCCGCAAGTGCCGTAGGCACCAGATCGAGCGCGAGCACCGGCTCGTCGAACCCCGTCCCCGACGGCAAACCGCGCGGCCACGACAGAACGAAGGGCACCCGGATGCCCGCCTCCAGCGTGGTGCCCTTCGACCCCCTGAGCGGCGTGTTGTCGGAGGCGTTGTAGGCATAGCGATGCAGCGTCGGACCGCCGTTGTCGCTGATGAAGAACACCAGCGTGTCCTCCAGCAAGCCGGATCGGTCCAATTGGGCAAAAAGCGCTCCCACCGCCTCGTCGAGCGCCAGCATCATGGCGTTGTACACACGCCGGACCGGATGCGACACATCGCTGAACGCCCGCAGCCGACGCTCCGTCGCCTGCATCGGCGTGTGTACCGCATTGAATGAGACGAACAGAAAGAACGGCGCCGCCTCATGCCTCTGAACGAACGAGACCGCCTCTCGCCCTATGGCATCGGTCAGGTAGTCCTCTTCGGCAACGGGCGCCGTCCCTCGCATGATCTGCCGGTCCAAGTGCGCCCGCCCCTCCTCGGTCGCGCCGAGGTCCTCGCCATGCCCCTCATGGTCGGGAAAGATGATGATCGGGATGTCCGGCAGAAAGTTGTGGCCACCGCGAAGAAAGCCGAAGAACTCGTCAAAGCCCCGCTCCAGCGGATGAAACTCCGGCTCAAGGCCAAGATGCCACTTGCCCACCAGCCCGGTGACGTACCCAGCCGCCTGCAAGTGCTCCGCGAGCGTGGTTTCGTCGAGCGACAAGGCGCCATCGACCGCGGCCTCATGGCCCGATTCCCCAAACCGCTGCTGATATCGGCCGGTCAGAAAGCCCGCCCGCGAAGGGCTGCACCATGTCCCGCTCACGTAGCCATTCGTGAACCGCACCCCGCGACGAGCGAGCGCGTCAAGACTCGGCGTCGGGATGTCCTCCACGCCATGAAAGCCAACATCTGCATAGCCAAGATCATCCGCGACGATCAGCACGATGTTCGGTCGCCGCTGCTCCTCCGCCCCGACTGCGCACGCCATGAGGAGACCGAGCCCCCGACAAATCCACACATTCGCCTCGTGCATGGGCCTGACCGCTTTCTCCAACTCCGCGGCACCAAGCCTGCCACAGCTACCGACAGCGCGCCTGACGCGCCGCACGGCCTCCCGCGGGAGGCGGCCATTCGGTCCCTGGGGGCGAGGGCATCTTGCCCTCGCACGCGCCGCAAGGCGCGCTTTCTCGACTAGTCCGGGGCTATCCCGCTCCGCGTATGCTCCATCCCCCATCGGTTGCCTTGATTCCACGCTCGGAGCCCCAAATGCCCGCACATTGCACAATGACCGCGCTCTTCGCCTACCCCATGAAGGGCTGCCGTGCCATGCCCGTCGATTCGGCAACGATCTCGCCGGCGGGCATCGAGGGCGACCGCCAGCTCATGGTGCTCCGCGACGGCAAATCCGCCAACCAAGCCCGGCTGCCGCGGCTCGCGACCGTTACAGCCCAGCGCATCGATGCCACCACCCTTGCGTTCAACAGCCAAGAACGCCAGCCACTCACTCACGCAATCACGTCATCAGGCGAGGAGACCACCGTCAACTACTACGGCAACCAAGTCGCCGTGGTGGACCAAGGAGACCAGCTGGCCAAGTGGTTCTCCAGCGTCGTCGGCACCGAGGTGCGCGTTGCAGCCCTCAAGGCCAGCTACCGCCGCTCGATCCCCCTCGACGAGTTCGCCCCCATCGACGGCATCGCCCATTCCGGCTTCGTCGACGTCGCTCCCATTCTGGTCACCAACGAAGCCTCGCTGGCCGACCTCAACGCTCGCCTTGACGCCCCAGTGCCGATGAACCGATTCCGCCCCAACATCGTCGTGGAAGGGCTCGATGCCTACGCCGAAGACTCGCTTGCCACCCTCCACAGTCCAAGCCTGCGCCTCGTCCGCGCCACCCACTGCGAACGCTGCGTCGTCACCTGCACCGACCAAGAAACCGGCGAACGTGCATCAGAGCCACTGGCGACCCTCAAGTCCTACCGCCACCGCCAAAACGGCTACGCCGGCGGCGTGATGTTCGGCGCCTACATGGGAGTTGAGGGAACCGCCACAATCCGCGTCGGTGATCGCCTAACGGTGGGCCACTAGCCCGTCGATCTTTGGCACGATGTCGTGCTCGACAGTGCACCCGCGACGCTCCCGGCAAGCCTTATCAGGGAATCAGGGAAAAGCAACCAAAGGGTTGCGTATTTTAAGATTGCATGTCATATTACGCAACCAAACAGTTGCACTAAGGAGCTGCGCATGGAAAATCAGATTGAACGAACGATTTACCTGAATGCCCCGACTGAACGGGTGTGGGTTGCCCTAACTGATCATGAGGAGTTTGGGTCATGGTTCCGCCTTTCGCTTCACGGTCCCTTCAAGGTTGGCGAAGTGACATTCGGCGAGGTCACCTATCCGGGACATGAAGGGCTGCCCGTCTGGGCGCGTGTCAAAGGTATGGATGCTCCACGTTGCTTCAGCTTCGTCTGGCCAATGGATGCACCGATCCAGCCGGATGATCCAAGCATAGACGACAAGGTGACGCTGGTTGAGTTCTTTCTTGAGCCGTCTGGCAAGGGCTCAAGACTGACCGTTCGTGAGAGCGGCTTTGCAAGGCTGCCGGAAGGGAAACGGTCGCAAGTGTTCCGCGACAACGAGGGAGGTTGGAACGCTCAGGTGAATAACATCAAGGACTTCGTGGAGTGATGACCGGCCATCGGCTCCAACCACAGGACCTCGCAGCAACTTTCGCCGCACTCGGAGATCAGCGCCGTCTCGCCATAGTAGCGCGATTGCAAGAGGCAGACGAACTGTCCGTCTCATCCCTACGTGAGGGAATGGAGGTGTCGCGCCAAGCGGTCAGTAAACACCTGAAGATACTAGCTGACGCCCAGCTCGTGTCCGTGGTGAAGTCTGGCCGGGAAACGCGTTACAGCCTTGAGCCGAAACGCTTGGAGGAGGCGAACGCATTTCTGGCCCTCGTGGGGACAAAATGGAATCGCGCATTGGAGCGCCTGAAATCCCATGTCGGACAGGAAATGCCCGAAGCTTGATCAAACACGCCAACCAGAGGAGCCGCGAAGCTGACTTTCGCTGCAGCGCGAAGGATTGGTAGGTTCGCGGCGGTCCCCGACACACAGCGTCGGTCCAACACAGCGGCGGCCACCGACACACAAACGGTCATGGCCTGAGTCGGCCACCCCGAAGGCATGAAATGCCCGGCGCAGACGTGCCGGAATCCGAGGCAGACGGTGACGCGCTTTCTCGCCGACACCCGACGACGGTCGTGCGCCAAGCCAGAAACCGGGGCCGGCAAGCTCCTACGGCACCGGCTTGGCTCGCACTTCCGAGGCGCAGTCAGCCCGCACCCATGACAAGCTCCTGCCACTCCGAATCCTCGAACAGCTCGACCTGCATCCCGTCCAAGTACTCAGACCAAGAAAACGGCACCATTTGCTCGTTGCCAACCGCATTCCAGATGCGGAGCCAGTCGATGCAGTGGCGGAGAGGAACTGCGGTTACGAGGGCCTGGCGCTCGGCGTCCGACAGGGGGCGGACGGAGGAGTATTCCTTGAGGATGCGCCTCACAAGAACCGGCTCGAAGCGGCTTTT
>VXPR01000289.1 GCA_009839405.1 Gammaproteobacteria bacterium | reverse complement strand
CGATGCAGCTGAGTCCCGAAACCGACTTCACCAATGCAGACGCCCTCCCCGCAACCAGTTCCCCCCTCACCGTGCTGGGTCCGGACGAGCACCGGGCCGCGGCCGGCAGCAAAGACGAAGCGGTGCGTCGTCGCCTGCAGTCCGCCGGCGTGCCGCTGCCCGGAATCGAGATCGAGGTGCGCGACGACGAGGGCCAGGCGCTGCCTACGGGTGAGCGCGGCGAGATCTACGTGCGCGGCGACCAGGTTTCCGGCGAGTACGAGGGCCGCGGCAGCACCGTGGGCGCCGACGGCTGGTTCCCCACCCGCGACGCCGGCTATCTCGACGAGGAGGGCTATCTCTTCCTCGAGGGCCGCGCCGACGACGTGATCGTGCGCGGCGGCGAGAACATGTCCCCCGGGGAGATCGAGGACGTGCTGCTCGAACACGGGGCTGTGGAAGACGCAGCCGTGGTAGGCGTGCCGAGCGTCGAATGGGGCGAGGCGGTGGTGAGCGCGGTGGTGCTGAAGGCCACCGCCACGCAAACGGAGCTGCAAGACTGGGTCAAGCAGCACCTGCGCTCCTCGCGGGTTCCGGAACGCATCGAGTTCTGGCAGGAACTCCCCTACAACGAAACCGGCAAGCTCTTGCGCCGCGTCGTCAAGGAACGCTTGGACACCGAATAGGGGTACCGGCGCTGAAGTGCGCAGAGCGCCCTTGCCAAGTAGCGGCGCTCCACTTCCATGGGACAGACGCGTAGCACTTGGATGTTTGAGCGATTTGGCTCGAAGCGAAAGCCTCGGAGGGAAGGCATCCTGCCTTCCCAGCGCGCCAGCGCACTTGCTTCGTTGTGGCAGACGGAAAAGCGCCCATCGGCGCGTAGGGAAGGCAGGATGCCTTCCCTACGAGGGCCCTTCAAGGGTGTTCCTTGCGCGTCAGCGACTCGGCGTCCTCGATGGGATGGAAAACTTGCACGCGAACCGTCTGGAGGGAGGCAACGCGCCCAACGGCGTGTAGCGGGAGGGCTACAAGTGCCTTCCCTTCAAAGACTCGTCGTTCCCGAGAAGGAGTCCTGAGTGCCCAAGCGCCCCCACATCGTCATCTTCAACCCCGACCAGTGGCGGGGCGATGCCCTTGGCCACATGGGCCACCCGGCCGTCTCGACTCCCGTGCTCGACGGCCTCGTGGCCTCCGAGGCCGTCTCCTTCCGCAACGCCTTCGTGCAGGCGACGGTGTGCACGCCAAGCCGCTGCTCGTTCATGACTGGCTGGTATCCGCACGTGCGCGGCCACCGCACCATGCACCACATGCTGAATCCTGACCTTGGCGAGACGAATCTCCTCAAGGTGCTGAAGGAACACGGCTATTTCGTCTGGTGGGGCGGCAAGAACGACCTCGTACCAGGACAGCTCGGCTTCGAGCAACACTGCGACATCCACTTTCGACCGACAGCCGCCGACTACAAACGCTGGGGCGTAACGCGCCGGGAGGGAAACCACGGCGGCGACCTCGCCTGGCGTGGGCCGCCGGACGGCGACAACCACTTCAGCTTCTTTAAAGGCCGCCTCGATGCCGCCGGCGAGCGCGTGTACTGCGACGGCGACTGGTCGATGGTGTATGGCGCCATCGACTTCCTGCGCGAGCGCGAAGATTCCGACCAGCCGCTGTGCCTGTTCCTGCCGCTCGGCTATCCGCATCCGCCGTATTGCGTGGAGGAGCCGTGGTATTCCCTCACGGACCGGTCGTCGGTACCGCCCCGCCACGTGTACGAAACCTGGGACGACAAGCCCGCCTTGCTGGCCGGCATTCGCGACGGCCAGCGATTGACAGGCTGGACGGAGGAGCGCTGGCGGGAACTTCGCGCCACCTACTACGGCATGTGCGCTCGGGTGGATCACCAGCTAGGGCTCCTCGTCGATGCGCTGCGGGAGACGGGCCTCTATGACGACACGGCCCTGTTCGTGTTCTCCGACCACGGCGACTTCACCGGCGACTACGGCCTCGTGGAGAAGACCCAAAACACGTTCCAGGACGCCTTGAGCCGCGTGCCCTTTGTGGTGAAGCCTCCGAGTGGCGCGACAGCGCCGGGCATACGCGAGCAGATGGTGGAATTGGTGGACTTCCCCGCCACCGTGTACGACATGGCGGACATCGACTGCGGCTACTGGCACTTCGGCCGCTCGCTCGCGAACGTGCTGGCGGACCCGAGCGCGGACCACCGCGACGCCGTCTTCTGCGAAGGCGGAAGGCTCGAAGGCGAGGCACAAGCCAGCGAACGCGAAAGCGTCTCGTCCGCCTTGTCCCTCGGCCTCTACTCCCCGAGGGTCAACCTTCAGGTGCGTGAAGACCGCCCCCTCCTTCACACCAAGGCCACGATGTGCCGCGACGCCCGCTTCAAGTACGTCCGCCGAGCCTACGAGACTGACGAGCTATACGACCTCGCAAACGACCCGGGTGAAACCCGCAACCTCGTCGCCGAGCCTCAACACGCCACGGAACTGGCGCGCCTGCGCGATCGAATGCTCACGTGGTACATGGCAACCACCGACGTGGTGCCGCTCACCCCGGATCAACGCAACTTCGCCCGCTAGCGCATTTGCAAGGCGGGTCTTCGGAGGGAAGGCATTCTGCCTTCCCTGCGCACCGTCAGGTGCGCGAGCGCGAGGTTGCGAAGGCAGGGCGCCTGACGGCGCCAGGGAAGGCAGAATGCCTTCCCTCCGAGAACCGTCCCATCGCCAAGTCCGACAGACTGCTAGCCCACTGTCCACTCGTCCGTTGCGCGGAGCTTCTCGATGAACTCCTCCGAATAGGCGCTTTCCGGGTCGGAGCGCACCATGTTGTCGAGAACGTGGGCGTCGTCGCCTACCAAGATGCGCCAGCGTTCTTCGCGCACGCCGTCCAGGATGATCGAGGCGGCCATTTCTGCCGTGGTGCGGGCGTTGTCGCGGAAGTTGCGGCCCATCTGCTCCATCATGGCCAGCACTTGCTCGTCGGAGGCGTCGTCTTCGAGCATGCCAAGGGAGGACCAGCGCTTGCGTGCGAGTTCGAGTTCCGCAGAGGTCATCTGCCGCTCGTCGCGGCCGGTGATGATGCGGTTGGAGTTGAGGGCGATGGAGGTGCCGATGTGGCCGGGCATCACCACGGACACCTTCACGTGCGGCGCGTTGGTGCCGAAGTCGTTGATGAGCGCCTCGGTGAAGCCCTTCACCGCGAACTTGGCGGCGCTGTAGGAGCTGTGCGCGCTGGTGGGGCCCAAAGTCGCCCAGAAGCCGTTGACGCTTGAGGTGTTCACCATGTGCGCGTCCTTGCTCGCGAGCAGCATCGGCATGAAGGCGCGGGCGCAGAAATAGACGCCGAACCAGCAGATGTTGAAGGTGCGCTCCCAGGTGTCGCGGTCGCCGTCCACGAAGCTCGCGCCGGCGCCGACGCCGGCGTTGTTGAAGAGCAGATCAATGTGGTCGGTGTCGTGCTCCCGTTTCACGGCGTCGCGGAAGTCGTTCACGGCCTCTTCGTCGGAAACATCGCAAATGAAGGTGCTGATGACCCGCCCCTGGCTTGCCTCAGTCTCGCAAAGGCGACGGGTTTCGACGAGGTTGTCCTCGAGGATGTCGCACATGGCCACGTCGCAACCTTCGGCCACGAGTTGTCGGGCCAGCGCCCGCCCCATGCCCGTGCCGCCGCCGGTGATGACGGCGAGCTTGCCGCTGAAGTCCTTCATGGATGATCCCCTCTTGAGATTGTGGTGTCGCTCGTAGGGGCGAGGCTTGTCCTCGCCCGCGTTGGGTCAACAAGTAGCCTCGGCGCAAACGGGCGCCGGCGACCACAAGGGTCGCCCCTGCGTCGTTCAGCCGAAATACATCCCCCCGTCCGTGTTCCGCAGCTTGTCGCGAGCGATGACCATGCGGTGGACTTCGGAAGGCCCCTCGCCGATGCGCTTCACCCGCAACTCACGATACCACCGCTCGAGCGGCATCTCCTTGGCCATGCCCATGCCGCCGAACATCTGCATGGCGCGGTCCACCACCCGGCCGGCGGTTTCCGTGCCGTAGAGCTTGCACACCGAAGCATCCACCTTGCCCGGCAGGCCTTCGTCCACCTTGGTGGCGGCGTCATAGACGAGCAGACGCGCGGCGCGAAGCTCCACTTCGGAGTCCGCAATCATCCATTGAATGGCCTGCTTGTCGGCCAGGAAGCCCCCGCGCGCGGCGCGTTGCTTGACCCAGCCGCATGCCATGTCCAGCGCTTCCTGCGCCATGCCGATGCAGCCGGCGGCGTAGGGAATGCGAGCGTCCACCAGCCAGCGCTGGGCGACGCCGAAGCCCTGGCCCACCGGCCCGAGCACGTTCTCGGCCGGCACCTCGCAGTTGTCGAGCACGATCTCGTAGGGCGAGAGGGCCCGGATCACCTTGATTTCGTTGAAGGAGATGCCGGGGAACGTGGGCTCGACGATGAACGCCGTGATCTCCGGCGGCGCGCTCTCGGTGCCGTCTTTGGAGCGCGCGAAGATGATGCCGTAGTCGGCACCCTGCGCCGCCGTGATCCACATCTTGCGACCGTTCAAAACCCATGTGGCGCCACGCTTCACCGCGCGGGTGCTGATGTTGTTGCGCGGGTCAGAGCCGCCGGTCGGCTCGGTGATGGCGACGAAGGCTCGCTTCTTCCCTTCGACGCAGGGGATGCCGTACTGCTCGATCTGCGCCTGCGTGCCACCCCAGATGATGTTCGGCGCCCCGCCACCGAACGCGCCCAGGGCCGGGGCGTAGCCACCGAGCCGGCACTTGGCGGATTCTTCGGCGATGATGACCCGGGCGAGGGCGGAGACGGGGTTGCCGCCGTGTTCCTCCGGCACCGTGAGTCGGGTGAGCCCCATGCCCTCGGCGATGTCGCGAAGATGCTGCCGGTCCTCGGCGCTGCACCCGGTGGCGTCGTGCGGGAGCTTGTCCTCGATGGGCTTCACCTCCTCCCGCATGAACCGCCGCACCTGATCGCGCAGCAGCACCAACTCGTCGGGCAGGCTGAATCCGTAATGGTTCGTCTCGCTCACGCGCATCCCCTCCTCCTGATCCGCTTACGTTAACCCGGACCGCTAGCGCCCGCACGAGGCAGGCGGGACGCCTTCTCTAGAGGCTATGCGTGGCGAACCGTGGTAGTTTCGAGCGGCCATGAGCCATGAACCTCCGTATCCGATCACGCCACGCATCCTTGGCTTGGTCGAGGAGATTGGTGAGGCCATTGGCCGTGCGGAGTTGGAGGCGTTGTGGCAGGACCTGCAACTGCGGCGTCGCAATCGTATTCGCACCCTTCACGGCTCGCTGGCCATCGAAGGGAATGCCCTCAGTGAAGAGCAGATCACGACGATTCTTGACGGCAAGCCCGTGGTGGGTCCGTTGCGCGACATCCAGGAAGCGCGCAACGCGATCAAGGCGTACGACGAGTTCGAACGATGGGACCCGGGCGATGAATCGCATCTGCTTCGGGCGCATGAGCTGCTGATGACTGCGCTGCTCGATGAGCCGGGGCGATACCGTGGGGGACAGGTCGCCGTCATTGGGGGCGGTGAGGTACAGCATGTTGGGCCTCCAGCCGCTCGCGTGTCGCAGTTGATGAAGGGCCTTCTGCTCTGGGTTGCGGCCACGGACACCCACCCGCTCGTCGCGAGCTCAGTCTTTCACTACGAGTTCGAGTTCATCCATCCGTTCGAGGACGGCAACGGTCGCTTGGGGCGCCTTTGGCAGACGTTGATCCTCACGCGGTGGAACCCGCTCTTTGCCCACATCCCCGTCGAAAGCTTGGTCCACGCCCGACAGAGCGAGTACTACCGGGCGATACGCGAAAGCACGGAGGAAGGCGCGAGTTCCAAGTTCATCGAATTCATGCTCGAAGTCATCTCTGCGGCGTTGGCCACCCCCCAAGCC
>VXPR01000559.1 GCA_009839405.1 Gammaproteobacteria bacterium | reverse complement strand
TTGTGCTTATGCGGGCGCGCTTTTTTCCCCTCGCCAGCGATGCCCGGGGGCAGCGCTACCCCCACGAGACGCCGCACGACTACAAGGGCGCCTATATCGGCGGCGGCGAGTGGAACGAGGCGGCGCGGACGGAGATCAGTCGAGACGGCGACGAGTACTGGCAGCGGGACATCACCCTCTGACGCGTCCCGGGGACCGGCTCGAAGCCGGGCGTCTGTCGGATGCTGCACACATGCGTGCAGAGTCGATGGGCGAAGCCGGCCGCGCCTGGGTGGCTCGCTTGCCGGACTTGGTCAGGGAGCTCGAGCGGCTTTGGGGTGTTGAGGCGGGGGTCTCCCTCGCTGGCGGTTCGGAGAGCTTGGTTGCAGAGGCGACGTTGGCCGACGGCACACAAGCCGTGCTCAAGGTCGGATTGCCGGGAAGCGCTGACCTCAATGCCGAGGCAACCGTCTATCGCCTGGCGGCCGGCCGAGGCTACGCAAAACTGCTAGCCCACGACCCAGAGCGCAACGCCCTACTGCTCGAGCGCTTGGGAGTGCCGCTCAGCCGACACTGCGACTCCACCGAAGCCCGCATTCGCGCCATCTGCGCTACCTTCCAAACCGCTTGGGTCGAGGCGGGGCCAGGTCACGGCCTCATGACCGGCGCGGAGAAGGCCCGCTGGCTGGCCGACTTCATCACCGAGCAATGGCGGGCCCTGGGCAAGCCGTGTTCCGCCCAGGCGAAGAACCTGGCACTCGAATACACCGAGGAACGCGCCGCTGCTTTCCGTCCGCAGGAGTCGGTCCTGGTGCATGGCGACGCCCACGCCGAAAACACGCTCACGGCCGAAGGTTCCAGCCAAGACATGCCAATCCGCTGCAAATTCATCGACCCCGATGGCCTCATCGCCGAGAAGGCCTGCGATCTCGCCCCGATCATGCGCGATTGGAGCGAGGAACTCCTCGCTGGCGACACCGCGGCGCTGACCCGCGCCAGATGCGACCTCTTGGCCGAACTCACCGACGTTCCCACTCGCTCCATCTGGCAGTGGGGCTACATGGAGCGCGTCTCCACGGGCCTCGTGATGCTCGCCATCGGCCAGCGAGAGGAGGCGCGCCAAACCTTGGCCGTAGCCGACGGCCTAGTCGGGGTTGCCCCGCCACATTGACAGGCCGAACGGCGGACGCGCCGACGCGCTGGGTAGTTGGGCAGGTTGATCAACTGGACTGGATGGAATGCCGTCGCCGATGGCCATGTAGCGGCGACGTGGCGTCAGAACTCGCGTGCAGGACGCTAATCGACGGACTGAAGCAGCCGACCGAGGTATGTCGGGTACCGGAACTTCCGCTGCCGAGCGCAGGAGAAGATCCGAGTGCCAACGCTTGCATCAAACGACTGGCAGCCGCTAACCTTGTTCAAATTTTCAACAACTGGTGGTGTGTGCATGGCAACCATGAACTTCAGCGTTCCGGACGACCTCAAGACGGCTTTCAACGAGACGTTCCGGGGCTACAACAAGAGCGCCATCGTTGCGACGCTGATGCGTGAGGCCATTGACCGTGAAGAGGCCGAGCGCCAAGGCAAGGCAGCCGTCGCGCGCATCCTGGGCCGTCGCTGGCGCGCGCCTGTGGTCGCGCCGAAGCGGGTTCGAGCGGCACGGCTGAATGACCGCCCGTGATCGTCGTCGTTGACGCCAGCGTAGCGCTCAAGTGGTTCCTCAGATGGCACCCTGAAGAGGCAGACGCCGATGCTGCGGCCGCCATCCTCGAGGCCGTTGGCGACGGGCGTCTTCAGATGTTGCAGCCGCCGCATTTCATCGCCGAGGTGGCGGCAGTGTTGACCCGAGTAAAGCCGGATGGCGCGCTGCAGGACCTAGACGACCTGGGACAGGTCGATTGGACAGTTGCGGAATCGTCGGCGATTTACGCGCAGGCGGCAACACTCGCCATCCGATTGCGGCACCACCTGTTCGACACGCTCTACCACGCGACGTCGCTGTCGACCCCCGGTGCGATGCTTGTCACCGCCGACGATGCCTACTTCGACAAGGCGGTACCGGAAGGCCGCATCGTCCGATTGGCGGACTTCGCCCTGACGACGGAATGATGCGCCGTTGCTCGGATCGAACGCGCGGGGACGGCGGGACGCGGACGCACAAGGAACCGGCTTCTTGCGACTTTCGCCGGGGGTCGAGGGGCAGTGGATCGTCCTCTTACAGCATCCCGGCCGCCCGCGCCCAGCGGTACTTGGCGCCGAGTACTGCCACCGGCTTTTCCGCCGTGTAGGGGTACGCGAGGATGTCGCGATCCATCAGGTAGTCGCAGGCTTGCTCGATCTCCACATCGCCCACCAGCGATGCCACCACCGGTTTGTCGATGCCCTGGGCTCGTGCTTCGGCCACCGCTTCGCCGAGCAGCTCCGCGAACACCATGGGCGGCGTGATGATGGTGTGCCAGTAGCCGATCACCAGCGAGTGGATGCGCTCGTCGTTGAGGGATAGGTCGATGGTGGCGCGATAGGTGGTCGGTGGCTCCCCCCCGGTGATGTCCACGGGATTGCCGGCGGCGCCGAACGGCGGGATGTACTCGCGAAAGGCGGCATCGAGGTCGTCCGGCATGGGCATGAGCGTCAGGTCGTTGTCCGCACAGGCGTCGGAGAGCAGTACGCCGGAGCCGCCGGCGCCGGTGAGGATCAGCACGTTCTCGCCCTTGGGCGTCGGCAGCACCTGCAGCCCGCGGGCAAACTCCAGCATGTCGTTCAGGCTCTGGGCGCGGATCACGCCGCTCTGGCGCAGCACGGCGTCGTACACCCGGTCGTCGCCCGCCAACGCCCCGGTGTGCGAGTTCGCCGCACGCGCGCCGAGCGACGTGCGGCCAGCCTTCAGCACCACCACGGGCTTGCTCTTCGACACGCGCTTCGCCACGTCGGCAAAGGCGCGGCCGTCCTTGAGGTCTTCCACGTGCATGGCGATGACTTCGGTGTTCGGGTCCTGCTCGAAGAACGTCAACAGGTCGTCCTCGTCGATGTCGGCCTTGTTGCCAAGACCGACGATCGCGGAAACGCCCATCTTCGCCGAGCGGCTGAAGCCGACGATGGCCATGCCGACGCCGCCGCTCTGCGACGACAGCGCCACCTTGCCCTTCTCGCCATAGGGCGTGCAGAAGGTGGCGCAAAGGTTCTTGTGCGTGTAGTAGAAGCCGTAGATGTTCGGCCCCATCAGGCGCACGTTGTTCTCCCGCGCCACCTGCACAATCTCGGCTTGCAGCTCGTGCTCGCCCACCTCGGCGAAGCCGGACGGGATCAGCACTGCACCGGGGATGTTCTTCTCGCCACACTCGCCGAGCGCGTTCGCCACCAGCGCCGCCGGGATGCAGAAGATGGCAATGTCGATGTTGCCCCGAACCTCGGTGACGCTGGTGTAGCACTTGCGCCCGAGCACCTCCGTCTCGCGCGGATGGATCGGATAGATCTCGCCCTGGTAGCCGCCGTCGATGAGGTTCTTCATCACCGAATTGCCGATCTTGCCCTCGCCAGCGGAGGCGCCGATCACGGCCACACCATCCGGCTGCATGATCCGCGTCATGGCACCGAGGATTTCGTCGTGGCTCGGCCGATAGCGGGGCGGTGCGGGGTCGAAGTCGAGCAGGATGCGGGTGTCCACGGCGCAAACGCCGTCCGGCGTCGCGAACACCGGGTTCAAGTCCATCTCGCTGATCTCGGGGAAGTCGCTGATGAGCTGCGAGACGTTGGCGATCAGGCCCGCGAGAGCATCTCGATCGACCCCAGGCCCGCCGCGAACGCCGCGCAGCACCTCGGCGCCGGCGATTTCGTCCAGCATGGCGCCGGCGTCGTCCTCGGTGGCCGGGGCAAGGCGGAAGGTCACGTCCTTCAGCACCTCCACCAGAATGCCGCCCAGGCCAAACGCCACCAACTTGCCGAAGCTCGGGTCGGTGACGCCACCGACGATCACTTCCTGCGCAGCCTGCATTTGCTGCTGCACCTGCACGCCGAGAATGTCCGCGTCCGCGTCGTAGTCGCGCGCCGCGGCCACAATCCGGTCGTATGCCGCCACCGCCGCGTCGCGGCCTTCAATACCGGTGATCACGCCACCGGCATCGGTCTTGTGCAGAATGTCCGGCGAGACGATCTTCATCACCACCGGATAGCCAATCTCGTCGGCGATGTCCCCGGCCAGCGCGGCTGTAGTGGCCATGCCCTCTTCCGGCACCGGAATGCCATAGGCGTCGCAAACCTGCTTCGCCTCGAGCGCCGTCAACGAAGCCCGACCTTCTTCCCGGACCCTCGCAAGCACCCCCTGCACGGCATCCCGATTCGGCATCACCCTCTCCCTTCGTTCCTTTGCGCGAAGCGCGGTAACTTACCACGGCGCGTGCACCGGCCGCGTTCTTGGCGCGCGCTCCCAACACGCGCAGCCCCTCTCAAACGACGTCTGTGCGTCACGCCGCGTCAGTATCTACCGATCGCACCGAAATCGACCTCGATCCGCACACCCTCGTCAGCGTCCCTCGTCACCTTGATGAAGCCCATCTCGTGCAATCGAACCAGCTCGCGACGGAACGTGCGCTGCGTCACATTCCGATAGGCGCTTTCCACATAAGGCTCCGCAAGGAGTTCGTCAAACCTAATGCTGAGCGACGGTTCATCGGAGAACGGGTCCGTGGGTTCCGTCTCACGCAGGAGGAAATCAAGGAGACGGTATTCGCGCTGATTCAGGATGCGCCGACGCGGACCCACGTGCTGATTGAACGCCCGGACCAAGGTGTCCCGGTACACAAGGCGATTCAGTTTCGTCTTGATGAAGTTGTTGATGCCCTTCAGTTCAGCAGCGAAGCCCCGCACGCCAAAGGAGACGAAGTCCGTAAGATCAAACGGCTTCTTGCGCCGGCTTTGCTGCAGCAGGAGCTTGTATTCGTCGCCATTGCGGTAGAAGTAATTGGACAGGCCATAAAAGCCCAAGACGTTGTAGCCGCCTCGATACAGCATCGCGGCCTCAAGCAGCCTCGACACTCGGCCGTTGCCGTCCCCGAATGGATGCAACGTGACAAGGAAGAAGTGCGCCACCAAGGCACGGACGACCGGATGTTCCTCAGCCATCCGACGGCCATTGATGAAGACGATGAATCCCCCCATCAGTTCGGCAAGCACATTCGCGGGGGCACCGCGATGAACGCCGCCGAGGGCCTCCGTTCCAACCACGACGGAATGCTGCCGCAACTCGCCGGGCACGTTCTTTGTCTCATCCGATCCTTGAGTTACGAGGGCATGCATTCGCATGACATCCTCGTACGTCACCGGACGTTGATCCGGCGTGAACCGTTCCTTGATCCAATCCTGCGCCAGCCCTACGTTTCGGATCTGCGCCTGCTCACGCGACATTTCGGACGCGTCGGGCTGCATCGTTAGCTGATCGATCTGCTCGCTCACCTCTTCCTCAGACAGGGGATTGCCCTCAAGGGCGGTGGTCCCGTGCACGGCGCGCACTCGATTCAGCCCGTCAAGTTGCTCGCGCCACATCGGCGGGAGCACGAGATTCAGGGCTGCTTCTCTGTAGCCGTCGATTTGGATGAGCTGAGCGCTCAGTGCCGCCATCCCCCTATGGCCGTAGCTGAACTCAAACGCATTCCAGTCCACTCTTCGACTGCCTTGGGCGTCTATTTGGCAGCCTATTTGACACCTTACTTGGCAAGATAACAAGCTGTTAAATTGCTATTTTTTGGAATTTTCTTTCCTAGCTTGGCGGGCTATTTGGCAGCCTCTTTGGCAAACATCGACCGCAACCGCCGGCCAATGGGCTGCCGAGGCTCTGCGTCACTCCATCCACAGACGCCGGCTGGCGTCGAGTGGGGCGGCGGCGACTTCGCTGCTGTCGTCGGTGAACAGCATGGTCGCTCGGTGCGTGGT
>VXPR01000396.1 GCA_009839405.1 Gammaproteobacteria bacterium | reverse complement strand
GGCCGGTACTGGTACCAGGAGGAGCTTGACCTTCTGTTCGAGGCACCGGCGCCGGCGGGATTGCCGGGTGAGGATGCGCCACGAACTGAGGTGTGCATCGACGGTTTGCGCGTTGTGGTTATCAGCGTCGAGGACTTGCTGCTCGACCGCCTCCGCGCCTGGGTGCATTGGCGGAGCGACGAGGACGGTCGTTGGGCACGTCGCTTGGCGAACTTGCACCGTGACCGAATAGACTGGGAGTACGTCCGCAAGCGCACGGAAGCGTTGCCCGAGGAGGCGGCCGCGTTGCGGCGCATTGAGCAAGACACCCAATCGGAAGACACCTGATGACGGTGGATTACGACGAGTTTCAGGCCGAAATCCTGCGCCTCAAGCGCGAGCGGTGGCCGGCGATTCTCGCCGCGGAACCGCCGGGCCGTGTGGCCGGCCGACGCCCGAGGGACCCGGAACAAGAGCGAATGCTGACGAAAATGGACCGCATCCGTCTGGCTCGAGAACGCTCGCTCCGTGGAATGCGTTGCAACGCATCGACGGATTCGGCACGGGACGGTTGATGTGTTGGCGATTTGACTCGAGGTGAGCGCCTCGGAGGGAAGGCATCTTGCCTTCCTCAGCGCCGACAGGCGCTTTTTTGTTGCGTGTCGCGTCGGCGCGCGGAGGGCGCAGGGAGGCAGGATGCCTTCCCTGCGAAGGCCCGCCTTGCTAGGCGAGCAGTCTGTCGGACGTTGTGTGCGAGCGGCTCCTGGGGGCGAGGGCATCTTGCCCTCGCACGCGCCGCTAGGCGCGCAGTCTTGGGTTGGACAGTCACTCGCCGGTGCATGACGCGCCTTGCGGCGCCGTTGCGGCGCGCCGTACGGCGCGTCGGCAAGATGCCCTCGCCCCCAAGGCTCTCTTACGGCAACGTGGACGGTCAACGGGGCGGGCTGGCGCGCAGGAAAGGCAGGATGCCTTGGCTCCGAAGGCCCCGCCCGAGCCGAAACTACGAAGAAGGCTCCGCGCGGTTTTCGAAGATTGGGTCGAACGACAGCAGTAATCGCTCGTCTGTCCCGTGTGGGGATCGATGCACCACGCCGCCGAAGCGGTTGTCCCAGGTTCCGCCTTTGAGCAGCGACCAGTTCCGCGTGGCCAGACGCTTGATGTCTCGGCCGCTTCGGATCGGCGGCGCGTCTGTGTCGCGTGCGGCCAAGCGCGTCTGGTCCACATCGCCGTTCGCAATCCACTCGGTGCCGGGGCCGCGGATCGTGACGAGCATGCGGCACGGTACCTGGTCCACGTGAAAGCGCGGACACATGGGGCGACGCAACGTGGTCACGCGGACTCCGACGCGCTCGCAGCCCACCAGCTCGCTCAGCATCTCGCCGGCGAGCGCTATCTCCTCGCTCAGCGCGCCAATCCACTCGACGTCGATGCGCATGGCGAGGGCGGCCAATGGCACGTCAACAACGCCAGCGGCCTGCTCCCATTGTGTCTGCACGTCCTGGCGCGTCGCGAACAGATGTTCGGCAAGAGCGTCGAGGGAACCCGACGCCGGCCGTGCAACGCTGACAAGCTCGACGTCTTCGTCGTAGATGGCGGCGAAGTCGCCGGCTTGGTCGCTCAACACGCAGTCCATTTTGCGGGTGCCTCCTCCGCTCGGCGGATCCGTTGCTACGCGAGCGCGACCTCGAACAGGCGCTGGTAATCCTCTGTTGAACATGGGCGGGGGTTGGTGAACGTGCAGACGTCCTTGGCAGCGTGGTCTGCAAGGCCAGCAATCGCATCCGTTTGAACGCCCATCTCGGCGAGGCCGCCGGGCAGCCCGAGCTTGGCATTGAGTTCCCGAATGAACTCGGCCGGATCCGCTCCGGCTTCGCAGCCCATCGCAGCGTTGAGCCTTGCGTACTTGTCACCCACATGATCGCGGTTGAAGTCCAGGATCGTGGGGAGCAAGACTGCGTTCAGCGTGCCGTGGTGGAGGCGGAGGGTCTGGTCGGCACCGCAGGCGTGGCTCATGGAGTGGACAGAGCCGAGCCCCTTGCTGAAGGCCATGGCGCCTTCGGTGGCGGCCATCATCATGTTCCACCGGGCGTCTTTGTCGCTGCCGTCGGCAACCGCTCGCAGGAGATTGCCTTCCTTGATTCCGCGCTCGACGCCGTCGCAGGCCACCGCTTCGGCAGGGGGGTTCACCTGGGGAGAAAGCAGCGCCTCGATGCAATGCGTCATCGCGTCCATGCCGGTTGCCGCCGTCAGTCGGGGCGGCAGGCCTAGGGTCAGGGAGGGATCGCACACGGCGGTGCGCGGGGTCAGGTGCCGACTTGCGAGGATCAGCTTCTCGCCGTTGTCCATGATGATGACAGCGCCGCTGGAAACCTCGCTGCCGGTGCCCGCCGTGGTGGGGATGGCGACGAGCGGGGCGACGGGGCCGATCTTCCCTGTGCCGCCGAGACCGGCGGTGTAGTCGAGCAGGTCCCCCTCGTGCGTCACAGAAAGGGCTACCGCCTTGGCGAGGTCCATGGAGGAGCCGCCGCCGAAGGCGACGACGCCATCACACCCGGTTTCCCGGTACATTGCCGTTGCCTCGGCCACGGCCGCTTGTGTCGGGTTTTCCGGCGTTCCGTCAAAGACGGTCAGTGCCGTCTCGTTGCCGAGCGCACCGGCCAGTTCCGTCACCATCCCCAGATCGACGAGCCCCCGGTCGGTGCAGAGCAGGGGGCGCTCGATGCCGTGCTGTGCCAACACGCGACTCAGGTTCTGACTGGCGCCGTGGTCGAAGATGGTGTGCGTTAGATAGGTCAGCGTGGCCATAGAGAACTCCCGTAGGTGTGCTGGAAAAACGACGGCGCGAAGTTACAGGAACCGCGCCTTGGACGAAACACCGAGGAGGCGTCGTCTGGCGGCAGTCTCCTCAGGGCGACGCTTCGCCCATGCGAAACGCCGGGAACGGGTTCGGCAGCTTTGCCCATGCCTTGCTGTCGGCGGCGGCGAGGCGCTCGTCGAGGAGGCATGCGTCGAGGCGGGCGCGCATCGTCTCTTCGGGCATTCGCTGGCCGATGAAGACGAGCTGCTGCGAGCGATCGCCGTAGCGAGGATGCCAGTTCGACTGCTGGTCGGGTCGCTCGCCATCGGGGTGTCCCCAGTTGCTCCGCGGCACGGCCGCCCACCACATCCCGGCGGGCTCGACGTTGCTGACGCCGCCGGCCTGCGCCCACTCGTAGGCGACGCGGTGGTCGGCGGCGACCCAGAAGAAGCCCTTTGAGCGCAGTACGCCCCGCCAATTCTCGTCGTTGTGCAGGAACGCCCATAGCTTCTCGGCATCGAACGGGTGCGACGTTCGATAGGTGAAGCTCGAGATGCCGTACTCCTCGGTCTCCGGGGTGTGCTCGCCCTGAAGCTCTCGGATCCAGCCAGCGGAGCTTGCCGCTTTCTCGTAGTCGAACAGCCCCGTGTCGAGCACGCTATCGAGCGGAACCTGGCCCTGCGTCGCCGGCAGGAGCTTCGCGCCGGGGTTGAGCGCCCTGACGATGGCCTCGACCCCGACTGCATGGGCGCTGCTCACGAGATCGAGCTTGTTGAGCACGATGACGTCGGCAAACTCGATCTGGTCGATGAGAAGGTCCGTCACCGTCCGGTGATCGTCTTCGCCCAGCGACTCGCCGCGCTCTTGGAGTGCCTCAGCCGCGTAGTAGTCCCGGAGGAAGCTCGCCGCGTCCACGACCGTGACCATCGTGTCGAGCCGCGAGACCTGACTCAGACTCACGCCGTCCTCGTCCTCGAAGGTGAAGGTCTGGGCGACGGGAATGGGCTCGGAGATCCCGGTTGACTCGATGAGCAGATAGTCGAAGCGCCCCTCCTGCGCGAGCCGCGAAACCTCGGCCAAGAGGTCGTCTCTGAGCGTGCAGCAAATGCAGCCGTTCGACATCTCCACCAGCTTTTCCTCGGTGCGCGAGAGTTGCGCACCGCCGCGCTCGACGAGCGCCGCGTCGATGTTGACCTCGCTCATGTCGTTCACGATCACCGCGACGCGCCGGCCCTCGCGATTGTTGAGCACCTGGTTGAGGAGCGTGGTCTTTCCGGCTCCGAGGAAGCCCGACAGGACCGTGACGGGAAGGCGTGCTGGGCTGGAGCTGGTCTCTTGGTTCAGGGGCATCGAAGTCCTCGTCTGGTTCATGCAGGGATGTGCGTTCGCTCCAACTCAAAGCTGCGTGGGATTGGGCGCGTCACCGTAGACTTGCTTTGGATCAAAGGACTTGTGCGACTCGGTGAACACGAGCTGAGCGGGCACACCCGAGGTGTCGCCGCGCACAACCGACCGGTAGAAGCAGGAGCGGTACCCCACGTGGCAACTGGCGCCGGAACCGGCGATCCGGACGCGCAGCCAGACGGCATCCTGATCGTCGTCGATGCGCAGCTCCACGATTTCTTGGGTGAGGCCGCTGGTGGCCCCCTTGCGCCAGAGGCACTGGCGGCTTCGGCTCCAGTAGTGCGCCTCGCCGGTCGCGATGGTTCGCTCTAGCGCGTCGCCGTTCATGTAGGCCAGCATCAGCACTTCGCCCGTGTCGGCGTCGGTCGTGACGCATGGGATCAGCCCGTCCGCATCGAACTTCGGTGCGAGGACCAGTCCCTCCTCCACTTGCTCGACCGACGTGCGGGCCGCAAAGGGGGTCGACGACGTCAGGCCGGCTGGTTCAGGTTTCATGCGGGGAGTGCTCCTGTGGCTTGGGAGGGGCGCTGGTTCTGCCATCCAAACTGAAGCGAAACGTTATAACGTAACGTACGTTTTGGCAACACTAACCTCTTGGCGGGACCCCATCTCCTGAAGACGGTGACAGGGTTGGACGGGTGCCGTCCTTGACAGGTCGTGCGGCAACGGCGAGATTGCGGAGCCATTCGGGCACGCCGCAGACGGGAGTGAGCCACATGTCCATCCCCCAGTATTCCGCCGATGCGCCGGCGCGTGACGTTGCCGCGGCGTTGGGCGAAGCGGGATGCGTCGTCGTGACCGGAGTAATGGACGCCGAGTTGCGGCAGTCGATCGCGGGCGAGTTGGCGCCGCACATGGCAAATGCGCGGTACATCGAGGAGGACGACCCGGCACATTTCTACCCCGGCCACACGCGGCGCGTCACCGCCCTTGTTGCGCGCTCTCGGAGCGTCACCGACCGCTTGGTGGCACACCCGCTCAGCCAGCAGATCTGCGAAACCCACCTGCTGCCCAACTGCGAACACGGCTACCAGCTGCACGTCTCTGCCGCGCTTGAGGTGGGCCCTGGCGCCCGCAAGCAGGTGCTGCATCGAGAAGAGGATCCGTTCACGTTCTTTCCGCTGCCGCGTCCCAAGATCATTGTCGCCAGCATGTGGGCCGTTTCGGACTTCCGCGCAGACAACGGCGCCACGTTGCTGGTGCCCGGCAGCCACAAGTGGCCGGCGGACAGGAAGGCCACGCCGGACGAGGTGCGGAACGCAGAAATGCCGGCGGGTTCGGTGCTGTTTTGGATGGGCGGAACGTTGCACGGCGCGGGGGCGAACACGTCCGAAGACCGGCGCTACGGAGTGATCCTCACCTACTCCCTAGGCTGGGTGCGGCAGGAAGAGAACCAATACCTGAACGTGCCGCCGAGTCGCATCGCGGAGCTGTCGACGGAGACCAGGCACATGCTTGGGTTCGACATGTACGCGGGGCTTGGCTTCTACGACCCGACCATTGCCTGACGCACCCAACCCGGACATGGCCGGCGAGTGGGAGATTCGGCCGTTTGAGGCACGGGACGGTGAAGCGGTGGTGGCGCTTTGGCACGCCTGCGGCCTGGTGGTGCCGTGGAACGACCCGGTCAAGGACATCGAGCGCAAGCTCCGCGTTCAAGGGGAGATGTTTCTCGTTGGATCGCTGGGCGGAAGCGTCGCGGCCACCGTGATGGCTGGCTATGAGG
>VXPR01000215.1:4732-5907 GCA_009839405.1 Gammaproteobacteria bacterium | reverse complement strand
ACGAGCGCGCCATTTACGGCGTCAAGATGCTGGCGGAGTTGGGTTCCGATGTGGTTCGGCCAGAGCCGGAGGGCGGCGATCCGTTGCGTCGGCGGGGGCCGTTTCATGGAGGCGATGGCGAGCAGGCGTCGCTTTGGCATGCGTTCTTCGCTTCTAGTCGCAGGTTCTGCCGCATATCGGATGGTGAAACGGGCACGGCGCAGCTTGAGGCCTTGGCGGCGCGCGCGGATGTCGTGGTCGCCTGTCCCGGAGGGTTGGCCGATCGACTAGACCTCGAAGCGCTGCAACAAGGCCATGCCGACAAAGTGGTGGTGCGTCCCTCCTCCTTCGGTGCGGACGGCCCTTGGAAGGACTTCCTCGCCCCCGATCTCGTGGCTGGTGCGTTGGGAGGTTCCGTCGCCACCACCGGCGATGTCGATACGCCGCCCCTCAAGACCTTTGGCGAGCTCAACTTTGCCCTGTCTGGTGCCTACACCGCCATCGCTGCGCTGGCCGGGCTTTATGGCGTGCACGAAGGCGGACCCGGTCAGCGCGTGGACGTGCCGGTGCACGAGTGCATCGCCTCGTGTCTCGAGCACGTCTTCATGTGGTTTTGGCATCACGAAAAGCTGCCGATGGCGAATGGCCCGGTGCTGCCCCGGCGCGGCAGCCTGCACTGGTCGAATGCCTATGTGGTGATGCCGGCCAAGGGCGGTTCGGTGATGGTCACGCCGACGCCGAGCTTCGACAACCAACTCGTGTGGCTGATCGAGAAGGAGGCGCAGCAAGACCTTTTGGATCCGAAGTACCAAGAGCCGGAGAACCGCCGCGGCCTCGTGCAGCGCATGATGCAGGTGCTGCGCGAATGGGTGGCGACGCGCGATGTGGAGGAGCTCTTCTACGAGGCGCAGGATCACCATTCGCCGTATGGCTGGGTGCAGGGCGTCGAGCAGGTGGCAGCGAACCCGCAGCTTCAGGCGCGGGATTGGTGGACGCGGTATCGGGGCGAGGGTGACGGTTGGGAAACGGCCGGTCCCGGCGCTCCCTTCCGGCTGAGTGAGACGCCTTGGAAGTTGCGGCCGCCGCAGGCGGTTGGCGATGCAAGTCCCGAAGCTCTGGGTTGGGCGACAAGGCGTGGGGCCCCCCCCCGCCGCCCGCCCGGCCGCGCCCCCCACCCCCCCCAGCTCAGCGGAGTA
>VXPR01000215.1:0-4722 GCA_009839405.1 Gammaproteobacteria bacterium | reverse complement strand
TGGGTTGTGGCGGCGGCGGGGGGGGTGTGGCGTTGCTCCTCCCCACGCGCGGGGGGGGCCCCCTCGGGTGGCGCCCGGTGGGGCCTCGACGGAGGGCGAGACGACCTCCGCCCAAAGGGATGCGGAATCATCGCCGAGCCGTCCTTTGCAGGGGGTGCGGATTCTCGACTTCACGCATGTTCTTGCCGGGCCGTTCGCCACCCGCGTGCTCGCCGACATGGGAGCGGATGTGGTGAAGGTGAACTCCACGACGCGCGCTGGGCCGAACGCGCCAGATAGCCATTACTACCTGCTCTGGAATCGGAACAAGCGCGCAGTCTCGTTGGACATGACTCGCGATGAGAGTCGGGCGCTGTGCCGGCGCCTGGTGGAAACGGCGGATGTCGTGATCGACAACTTTTCCGTGGGGGTTCTCGACCGGTGGGGCGTTGGCTATGAAGACGCCAGGGGCGCGAATCCCGGTGTCACCTATGTGCAGATGTCGGGCATGGGAGCGGATGGGCCATGGTCGAAGTTCGTCACCTATGCTCCCACGATCCACGCGCTGTCGGGACTCACCGCCCTGACCGGCGTGCCGGGCCGGGAGGACATCGGCATCGGCTTCTCCTACAACGACCACTGCGCCGGACTGCACGGTGCCGTGGCCATCCTCGCCGCCCTGCAAGCACGTCGAACCACCGGGCGTGGGCAACGCATCGACATGGCGCAGTTCGAGGTGGGGGTGAACCTGCTGGGCCCGGCGCTGCTCGATTGGTTCGCCAACGGCCGTGCGGCAGAGCCGTGCGGCAATCGCCTGCCCTACGACGTCGCCGCGCCGCACGACTGCTATCGCTGCGCCGACGACGGCGGCGGTGGGGTGGAAAACGAACGCTGGATCGCCATTGCCTGCATGACGGATGGCCAGTGGCAGTCTCTTTGCGGTGTGATGGGCAACCCGGATTGGGCAGCGGATGCCGTGCTGGCCACGGCGGCGGGCCGCGTGGAACGCATGGACTACGTCAACCGCTGCCTGAGCGAGTGGACGCGAACGCAAGACGCCGCGGAACTCATGCATCGCTGCCAGGCCGCGCGTGTGCCGGCGGGCGTCGTTCAAACCGGTGCCGACATGGGCAGCGCGGACCCGCAGCTCGCCAACAGAGGCTTTCTCGGTCGCTACGCCGAAGACCATCCGGTGGCGGGAGAGATTCACCTAGATCGCCTGCCGCTCCGCTTCTCCCACACACCATGCGACGAATACCGTCGCACCCGTATGATCGGCGAAGACAACGTCGAAGCGCTCGGGGATTGGCTTGGCATGACGCCAGAGGAGGTGGCGACAGGCGAACGGGCGGGATGGCTGGCATGAAGCGGAGTCACGAAGCGGAAACGGCGGAGGAAGGGCCCGCTCGTTCTTCCATGTAGTATCCGGCGGTTGTTCCGGTTCCTGTTGGTGTTCGATGCAAGGCAATTTCGAGCCGCACGCGATTGAGGAGTCGCTCTACGCCGAGTGGGAGGCTTCGGGCGTCTTTGCGCCTTCGGGCAATGGGGTGCCGTACTCCATTGTCATTCCGCCGCCGAATGTCACCGGGCGGCTGCACATGGGGCATGCCTTTCAGCACACGCTGATGGATGCCTTGATCCGCTATCAGCGCATGAGCGGGCGGCAGACGCTGTGGCAGACCGGCACGGACCACGCGGGAATCGCGACGCAAATGCTGGTGGAGCGGCAACTCCAGGAGCAGGGGTTGAGCCGAACGGAACTCGGTCGCGAGCGCTTCGTCGACAAGGTTTGGGACTGGCGTCACACGTCCGGCAACGACATCTCGCGGCAACTGCGACGCATGGGGTCGTCGGTGGATTGGTCCCGCGAGCGCTTCACCATGGATGAGGGCTTCTCGCGAGCCGTGGTCGAGGTATTCGTTCGGCTGCACGAGGAGGGACTGGTCTATCGCGGCAAGCGCTTGGTGAACTGGGACCCAGAGCTCGGCACGTCCATCTCCGATCTTGAGGTCGAGAACCACGAAGAGGCGGGCCACCTTTGGCGGCTCTGCTATCCGCTGGCCGACGGCCGGGTTGCCGATGACGGCAGCACGCATCTAGTGGTGGCTACGACGCGCCCGGAAACGATGTTGGGCGACACCGCCGTTGCCGTGAACCCGGCTGACGAGCGCTACCGCGGCCTCGTTGGGGCGGAGGTGGAACTGCCGCTCACGGGACGCCGCATCCCCATCATCGCCGACGACCATGTGGACCCGGAATTCGGCACCGGCTGCGTGAAGATCACGCCGGCACACGACTTCGACGACAACGAGGTCGGTGCGCGGCACGACTTGCCCCTCATCAACATCTTCCACGGCGATGCCAGCCTCAACGACAACGCGCCAGCCGCGTACCGCGGCATGGATCGCTACGTCGCCCGCGAGCGCATCGTTGCCGACCTAGAAGCGGCTGGCCTGCTGGACGGCGTGGAGCAGCACACCCTCACTGTGCCACGCGGCGACCGCTCGGGTGCCGCCATCGAGCCGTGGCTCACCGATCAGTGGTTCGTGCGCATCGCGCCGCTGGCGAAACCTGCGGTGGCGGCTGTCCAGAACGGCGACATTGAGTTCGTGCCGAAGCAGTACGAGAACATGTACTTCGCCTGGATGCGCGATGTGCGCGACTGGTGCATCAGTCGACAGCAGTGGTGGGGGCATCGCATCCCGGCCTGGCACGACGCAGAGGGCAACATCTTCGTTGGGCGCGACGAAGCGGACGCGCGGCGCAAGGCCGGCATCGGCAGCGACGTGCCGCTCACGCAAGACGAGGACGTGCTGGAGACGTGGTTCTCCTCGGCGCTCTGGACATTCGGCACCCTCGGCTGGCCGGAGCAAACGCCGGAGCTTGAGCGCTTCCACCCCACCGATGTGCTGGTGACCGGCTTCGACATCATCTTCTTCTGGGTTGCCCGGATGATCATGATGACGCTCAAGTTCACCGGCGAGATCCCCTTCCGCAAGGTCTACTTCCACGGCATGGTGCGTGATGCCGAGGGCATCAAGATGTCCAAGACCAAGGGCAATGGGCTCGATCCGCTCGATCTCGTGGACGGCATTGGGCTTGAGGAACTCATCGCCAAGCGTACGGAGAACCTCACGCAGCCAAAGATGGCGCGGGACATCAGCGCCAAGACGCGGCGCGACTTTCCGGACGGCATTCCCTCGTACGGCGCCGATGCCCTGCGCTTCACCTATTGCGCGATGGCGTCCCAAGGTCGCGACTTGGCGTTTGACCTCAAGCGTATCGAGGGCTACCGCAATTTCTGCAACAAGCTGTGGAATGCGACGAAGTTTGTGCTTTTGCGAGCGGAGAGCGTGGCTTCCGATGCGCCGGTGACGCGGGGGCTGGCGGACCGCTGGATCGCTTCCAAGGCCGTGGACTTGATCGAGCGCGCCCATCGCGCCATGGCGACCTATCGATTCGACCTTTACGCCAACGCGGTGTACGAGTTCGTTTGGCACGAGTACTGCGATTGGTATGTCGAGCTGACCAAGCCGGTGCTGCTCGGCGAAGGCGTGGAAGCAGCCCAAGTGAATGCCGCCCGCCGCACGCTGCTCGAAGTGCTGGAGATGCTCTTGCGCGTTGCGCATCCGGTGATCCCGTTCATCACCGAGACCCTTTGGCGACGCATCTCGCCGCAAATGGGCAACGACGGTGCGACGATCATGACGCAGCCGTTCCCCTTGCCGGAGGACTTCGCTGCGGACCCCGAAGCCGAGGCGGACATTGACTGGTTGAAGCAAGTGGTGCTCGCGGTTCGCAACATCCGCGGCGAGATGAACATCAAGCCGGGAGCGCAGATTCCGCTCTTGCTACAGGGCGGCGGGGCAAGCGACCGCGAACGCCTGGCGAGCACCGAGGAACTCCTCACGCACCTTGTGCGCTTGCGTTCGATTGAGTGGTTGGACGCGGACGCCTCTGCACCGCCGGCATCGGTGCAGTTGGTGGGAGAGCTGAAGGTGCTGGTTCCGATGGCTGGCCTCATTGACCCCGCCACAGAACGAAAGCGCCTTGGCAAGGAAATTGAGCGTCTTGAGACGGACTTGCGCCGCTCGGCGGGGAAGCTCGCGAATGCCAAATTTGTCGAGCGGGCGCCGGAAGAGGTCGTGCAGAAGGAGCGGCACCGGGCTGCCGCGGCGGCCGAAGAGCTCGCCGTTTTGCGGGAGCAGCAAAGCGCCTTGGACGACCTCTGAAACGCGATCTCGCGCGGGCGCACACCGCCCTCGCTCGGAGGAAACGTCCGAGCAGTGGTGCATGGGCGAACCTGGCGTTAGCGGCTGCGGTCGCCGTTGATTCTGTCGGCAACGAAGCGACGCAATCGGACCCGAACCGGTTCGTAGACGTGGCGCAAGAGGCAGGCATCGACTTCCGCCATGAGAGCGGGCGTACCGGGGCTCTGCGGCTGCCGGAGATCATCGGTGCCGGCGTCGCGATCCTCGATTTCGACGGCGACGGTCGCATGGATGTCTATCTCGTGCAGGGTGGGCCGCTGCCGGGGGCCAAAACCGGTGGCAAGCCATCCGACAGGCTGTATCGCAATGTTGGAAAGCTTGGAGAGCTGCGATTTGAGGACGTGACGGCGGAAACTGGCCTCAAGCCCGGCGACTACGGCATGGGCGTGGCCACCGGCGACATCGACAACGATGGTGACACGGACCTCTTTCGGACCGCCCTTGGCCGCAACCGATTGCTCATGAACGAAGG
>VXPR01000278.1 GCA_009839405.1 Gammaproteobacteria bacterium | reverse complement strand
GTTGATGACCGCATCGGCGCCGCGCGAGGCAACCACGGCCAGCTTGTCGTCGCGCCCGCCGGTGCCGATGACATGCGCTCCATAGTGCTTGCCGAGATCGACGGCTGCCATGCCAACGCCGCCCGTGGCGCCATGCACGAGCAACCACTCGCCGGCCTGCAAGTTGCCGCGCACCTTGAGCGCGACATAGGCCGTCATGTAGGCCGTGCTGTAGGAAGCGGCCTTCTCGTAGTTCATCTTTCCAGGAATCGGTTTGACGCCAGCGGCCGGCACATTCACCGCCTCGGCAAACCCGCCGGCACGGGAGCCGAAGCATACGGCGTCACCTTCCTTGAGATTGGTGACGCCAGCACCAACCGCCGCCACGTCCCCCGCTGCCTCGCCCCCCGGCGCAAACGGCAACGGCGGCTTGTGCTGATACTTGCCTTGAATCATCAACAGGTCCGGAAAGTTGACGGCACAGGCCCTCACCCGAATCTGCACCTCGCCGGGGCCAGGATCGGGCAGCTCGATCTCGTCAAGCGTGACGGAGCCGATGTCCTCGCTGATGGCGTGACAGCGAACGGTGCGGATTCGGGTCATGCGATTCCCATCTTCAAAGGCGCATCAGGCGCGCACAGCGGACTGGTCGCGAGTTTTCGAGCGCATCGTCCATCCCCTCCGAGCGGTGCGACGAAACGGAGTGCTTCGGAACGGTGGCCCTAACTGTTCGCCCAAACAACAACAGCCACGGAGGCGACGATGCCGAAGATCAGCAAGAGTGTGCGAATGATGAACCGCCGGCTTTCTGTGCCTTGGTGGGCAACGCGAGCGTTCAAGTCGTCGCGTGCGCTTTCGAGGACCTGCAATCCTTGATGGAGTTCGCGGAACTTCTCCATGTAGCGAACCGCGTTGGCCTCCGGGGAATCGTCAGACCTTCGCTTCGCAAGTAGGGCTTGGCCCTGGCGACACAGCAAAACGACACTTCTGTACTCCGGTACAAGGTCGCCGATCACAATGTCCTTGTATTCCTGCCGGAATTGGTCCACACGACTCACGGCGGCAGCTATGCCGGCCTCGCCCGCTTCGTACATCGCCCGCTCGCAATGCGCCAAGGCCTTTTGGAACTGGTCGCGGTTTGCTATACCGCCGGGGCCCAATGAGAGAGCGAGGTGGTGGCCGGCGTAGCGCAGTTGATTGTGCGCCGGAATGACGACCGTTTCTCGATATTCCCCAACCTCCTTCGAGAAGGTGTCGGCCGTCTCGTAGAGGTGCAGATATTTTGCGAAGTCGTCTTCATCTGTCATCGTCGAAGTCAAGCTTGGTGGCATGTTCGATTTCTCGGTCCAAGTCGGCACGCGTAACGAACTCGCCGCGCTGCAACCGAATGTTGCCACGGGACAACTGCATCACGATTCGCCTATCGGACTCGCGCTGCCGTTGCTCGATTTCGTCCGGCGTGCTGGCCCTAGGCCGGCGGGTGGCGATTCGCCACCGTTTCACAATGTTCATTTGCGTTTCCCCGAAGGACTTGCCGAAGATCCTTGCGTACGCCACATCGCGCAGCTCAGCACCAAGCGAATGCGCGAACAATAGCACCTTCAAGCACTAACGACGGCAAGCCTTCAGGCCGTGTTCGCGATCGCCCGCTCTGCCATCACCCGCACCAGGTTCCCGCGGAACTCCGCCGAGGCATGGATGTCGGCATTGAATTCCGAATGGTCGAGCCCCGCATTTGCCACCGCTGAGGCCGAGAAGCCGCTTGCGAGCTCCGCTTCGAGTTGGGACCAGCGGAAGGCGCATGGACCAGCGCCGGTCACGCCGACGCAGGTTGCGTCGCCGCAGCGGGCCACGAAGACGCCCACCACCGCGTAGCGGGAGGCCGGGTTGGGGAACTTGGCATACGCCGCCGAGGTGGGCTTGGTGAATTCCACCGAGGTGATGATCTCGCCTTCGTCCAGCGCCGTCTCGAAGAGGCCCTGGAAGAACTCGCCGCCAGGGATCGACCGCTTGGTGGTGTGGATGGTGCTGTCCAAGGCCACGACTGCGGCCGGGTAGTCCGCTGCCGGGTCGCTGTTGGCGATCGAACCGCCGATGGTGCCTCGGTTGCGCACATGCGCGTCGCCAATTTGCCCCGCGAGGGCTGCCAAGGCCGGAATGGCGTTGCTGGCCGCGACTTCGGCATGGCGCGTCATCGCGCCCACGCTGATGGTGTTGCCGTTGTCGGTGATGCCCGAAAGCGCGCCGATGCCGCCCAAGTCGATCACGTCCGAAGGCGCGGCGAGGCGCTGCTTCAGCGTCGGTATCAGGGTCATGCCGCCGGAAAGATAGGTGCCGTCGTCGGCGCCGGCCATCAGCGAAGCCGCTTCGTCGAGCGAGGCGGGCCTGTGGTAGTTGAACTGGTACATGGCTTGTCTCCCTGCGCGCCCTAGCGGGCGCGTCGGTTATTGCTTCGCGACTGCTGCTTTAGCTCTCAGGCCTGCGCCGCCCGCCACACCGTCTCCGGCGTCGCCGGCATCGGCACACTGGCAACGCCCAAAGCGTTCGTCACCGCGTTCATCACCGCTGCCGTGGAGCCGATGGCCCCGGCCTCGCCACACCCCTTCACGCCGAGTGGGTTGTGGGTGCAGGGCGTCACCGTCGTGTCCACGGTGAAGCTCGGCAGGTCGTCGGCGCGGGGCATGGTGTAGTCCATGTAGGAACCGCTCACGAGCTGCCCGGTCTCGTCATACACGCCGTGTTCGAGCAGCGCCTGGCCGATGCCCTGCGCCAGCCCACCGTGGACTTGCCCTTCGACGATCATCGGGTTGACGACGTGGCCGAAGTCGTCCACCGCGACGAAGCTCGTGATGTCCACGACGCCAGTGGCCGGATCGATCTCCACCTCGCAGATGTGCGCTCCGGCGGGATAGGTGAAGTTCGGCGGATCGTAGAACGCCTTCTCGGACAGCCCTGGCTCGAGTTCCTCCAACGGGTAGTTGGCGGGAACGTAAGCCGCGAACGCCACTTCCGGGAACGTGAGCGACTGGTTCGAGTCCGCCACCGTGAAGGTGCCGTCCGCGAAATCGACCTTTTCCTCTTCCGCCTCCAGCATGTGCGCCGCGATCTTCTTGCCCTTGGCAATGATCTTGTCGGTCGCCTTGATGAGAGCGGAGCCACCCACCGCCAGCGAACGCGAGCCGTAGGTGCCGAGAGCGTAATCCGACCGACCCGTGTCACCGTGCAACACAGTCACGTTTTCGAACGGCACGCCGAGCCGGTCGGAGATGATCTGCGCGAAGGTGGTTTCGTGGCTCTGGCCGTGGCTGTGCGAGCCGGTGACGACGGTAACGGAACCCGTCACGTCCACGCGCACCTCGCCCACCTCGAACAGCCCCACACCAGCACCCAACGAAATCGCCACCTGCGACGGCGCGAGACCGCACGCCTCGATGTAGCAGGAGAAACCGATGCCGCGCTTCTTGCCAGCCGCTTCGGACGCCGCCTTGCGCGCCCCGAAGCCGGCGTAGTCGGCATGTTCGAGCGCCTTGGCCAGACTCGCCTCGTAGTCCCCCGTGTCGTAGGTGAGCGCCACCGGCGTCTCGTACGGGAAGTCGCTCGGCGCGATGAAGTTTCGGCGTCGGAGCTCCGCCGGGTCGATGCCCATTTCCCGCGCCGCCGTCTCGACGATGCGTTCCAAGACATAAGTCGCCTCAGGTCGTCCCGCGCCGCGATAGGCGTCCACTGGCGCCGTGTTGGTGAAGAGCGACTGCACCTCCACATAGATGGCCGGCGTCTTGTATTGCCCGGCCATCAGCGTGCCGTATAGGTAGGTAGGCACGCTCGATGCGAAGGTGGAAAGGTAGGCGCCCATATTGGCCAGCGTCTTCACGCGCAAGCCGAGGAACGTGCCGTCTTCGGCAAGGGCCAGTTCCGCCTTGGTTACATGGTCGCGGCCATGGGCGTCGGCGAGGAAGGATTCGGAACGCTCTGCCCGCCACTTCACCGGACGGCGAAGCTTGCCTGCCGCCCAAATGACCGCGGTCTCTTCCGCATAGACGAAGATCTTGGAGCCGAAGCCACCGCCGACATCCGGCGAGATCACCCTGAGCCGCGCTTCCGGCGCGATCTGCACGAACGCGGCCAGCACGAGGCGTTCCAGGTGCGGGTTTTGCGATGTGGTGTGCAGGGTGTAGAGGCCTGAGGCCGCGTCGTACTCGCCCAAGGCGGCACGCGGTTCGATGGCATTGGGAATGAGTCGGTTGTTGACGATCTCCAAGGTGCTGATGTGGTGGGCTTCGGCGAAGGCGGCGTCGGTGGCGGCCTTGTCGCCAAGCTCCCAGTCGTAGGTCTGGTTGTTCGGCACGTTCTCGTGAATCTGGTCCGCGCTCGCGGCACTTGCGAGATCCACGACCGCTGGCAGTTCCTCGAAGTCCGCTTCGAGCGCCTCCGCGCCATTCTTCGCAGCTTCCAGACTCTCGCCAATGACCACCGCGTAGGGTTCGCCCACATAGTTGACCTTGTCCACGGCGATGGGCGGATGCGCCGGCACCACCATGGGTTCGCCATCCTTGGAGTGGACGGTCCAGCCGCAGGGCAGGTCGCCAATGCCGTCGGCCTGCAAGTCCGCGCCGGTGAACACCGCCACCACGCCCTCTGTCGCGAGGGCGGCGCCGGAGTCGAGACCATTCAGCTTCGCCCGTGCGTGCGGCGAGCGAGCGAACACGGCGTAGGTCTGACCGTGGGCGCCAATGTCGTCCGTGTAGCGACCCGCGCCGGTAATGAAGCGGGCGTCTTCCTTGCGCTTGACGGCTGCGCCGATGCCGGTTTCGTTGGCCATTACCCCTTCCTCCTCAAGCGCTCTTCATGTCGTCTTGGGCGGCGAGCACCGCCTTGACGATGTTGTGGTAGCCGGTGCAGCGGCAGAGGTTGCCCTCAAGCCCGTCGCGCACGTCGCCTTCGTCGAGCTGCCCGTCCGCCTTTTGCACCAGATCGATGGCGCTCATGATCATGCCGGGCGTGCAGAAGCCGCATTGCAGGGCGTGGTTCTCGCGAAACGCGGCCTGCATGGGATGCAGGTTGTCGGGATCGCCGATGCCTTCGATGGTTGTGACTTCGGCGCCGTTCGCCTGCCCGGCGAGCACCGTGCAGGACTTCACCGCCGCGCCGTCCATGTGTACCACGCACGCACCACACTGGCTGGTGTCGCAGCCCACGTGGGTGCCGGTGAGGCCGAGCCGCTCCCGCAGCACGTCCGCAAGCAATGCGTTGTCCGGCACGTCGAGAGCCTCTGACCTGCCGTTGACCGTAATCGAAATCTCCACTGCTGCCGCTCCCCCTTGAAGTCTCCCGCGCCGCTTCCAACCCAATTGGGCGACGCTTGTTTCGCCCCCGATTACACCCCTTGCGAGCGCCCGATGTCCACCGCAAAGCGCTCGAAAAAGCTCGCGGCCATCTTGCGCGCCGCCGCTTGCACCAAGCGCGAGCCAATTTGCGCCAGCTTGCCGCCGATGGAACCTTCGATGTGGTAGGTCAATCGCGTCTCGTCGCCACTGCACTCGGCGAGCTGTACGGCCGCAGACCCCTTGGCGAATCCCGCCGCCCCGCCTTTCACTCCCACCTGGAGCCGATAACTTTCCGGCGCGATGACGTCGTGCAACTCAATCGCCGCCGTAAACGTCGCTTTCACCGGCCCAACCTTGGCCGCAACCACGGCCTCGAACTCCCCTTCCCCGGTCACCGTCATCGAACGGCACCCCTCGACGCAGCGCTCGAGCACCTCAGGATCGTTGAGCGCCTCCCAAACCCGCTCGCGGGAAGCGGGAACCGTGTATTCGCCGGTCTGCTCCAACCCAAGTCTCTCCTAGGAGTGCACACCTAGAGCATACGCCCAATCCCCCACCCCCCCCACCCCCCGGGGGGGTGACACAAAAGCCAGCCCACACGGCGGGGGTGGAGAGGGTGGGGAGGGGGGGGGG
>VXPR01000528.1:3508-5962 GCA_009839405.1 Gammaproteobacteria bacterium | reverse complement strand
GCTCCGGAGAGACGCTTGATGAATACGCACTGGCGACGCGACTGTCGTATTTCCTCTGGCGCAGCATGCCGGACGACGAGTTGTTCGCACTCGCTGCCGAAGGACGGCTTTCCGACCCGGCGGTGATGGCGGAGCAGGTGGAGCGGATGCTGGCCGATGCCAAGAGCGAGCGTTTCGTGAAGGACTTTGCGGGGCAGGCGTTCCGCCTCTACGAGATGAACGCGACAACGCCGGATGCGGGGCTGTACCCCGAGTTCGACGAGCGCTTGGGACAGGCGATGGTGGCCGAAACGGAGCTATTCCTCGCCCAGCTCATCGGCGAGAACCTTGGCGCCGCCAATCTCGTCGCCGCCGATTTCACCTTCGTCAACCGGCGACTCGCAGAGCACTACGGCCTCACCGGCATCGAGGGCCAGCACATGCGCCGGGTGCCCTTGCCGGGAGACAGCGTGCGCGGCGGGCTTCTCTCGCAGGCCAGCATCCACAAGATCACGGCCAACGGCACCACGACTTCGCCGGTGCCACGCGGCAACTTCGTGCTCGCCAACGTCTTGGGGCAGCCGGCGCCGCCACCGCCACCGAACGTGGCGGGGCTCGAGCCGGACACGCGCGGCACCACCACCATTCGCGAACAGCTCGCGGCGCATCGCTCCAATCCCATGTGCGCCAGCTGCCATGTGACGATTGATCCGCCCGGTCTCGCGATGGAATCGTTCGATCCCATCGGCGGGTTCCGCGAGGTGTATCGGGCGTCGGGCGAGGAGGTTCTCGGTTCGGACGGGCAGACCTATCCGGGGCCTTACAAGGAGGGCTTGCCAGTAGACGCCAGTGGCGTGACACCGGAAGGCGAGGTTTTCGCCGGCTTCGAGGAGTATCGCGAGTTCCTCGTGCGAGAGAAGCTCGAGGATGTGGCACAGCACTTCGTCTCGCAGCTCCTTGTGCTCGCCACCGGTGCAGAAGTGCAGTTCGCCGATCGCGAAGCGCGGGATCGCATCGTCGCCAAGCTCGCGGGGAATGACTACCCAGTGCGCTCCATGATTCACGAGGTCGCCCAGAGCGACCTGTTCCGGAGGCAATGAGAGTCGCGATGCGCAAGATGGATCGACGCAGCTTCCTTACGGGTGCGCTCAAGGCTTCGGGCGTGGCGATGTCTTTGCCGCTCTTGGAGACGCTCTCGTGGGGAGATGTGCCCCAGGCGCCGGCGCGGATGGTCAATATTTGCGCCACGCTCGGGCTCTATGCCGACTCGTGGTTTCCGAAATCGGAGGGCGAGGGCTACGAGGCCAGCGAGTACCTCGCGCTAATCGACCAGCATCGGCAGCACTACACCCTGATCTCGGGTCTCGCCCACGCCAACCAGAGCGGCCGTCAGGCGCACAACTCGGAAATCACCTGGCTGACATCGGCGGAGCATCCTGGCCTAGACGGCTTCCGCAACACGCTTTCCCTCGACCAGGCCGCAGCCGACCACCTCGGCTACGTGACGAGGTTCCCGTCCATCGTGCTCGGCACCACGAGCCCGCAGAGCCAGTCCTACACCGAGAGCGGGGTGATGGTGCCGGCCCAGACGAGCCCGGCGGCACTCTTCACTCGCCTGTTCCTGCAGGGCAATGCCGAGGAAGTGGCCAAGGAAACCCGTCGGCTGGTGGACGGCGGCAGCATCCTCGATCACCTGAGCGCCGGTCGGGAGCAACTGCTGAATCAAGTCAGCTCCGCCGATCGCCAAAAGCTCGCCGCCTACTTCGAGGCGGTTCGCACGGCGGAGCGGGAACTCACCGAAGTGCGCGCCTGGCTTGACCGTCCCAAGCCCAACGTCGATGCCGAGCCACCGGAGGACATCAAGGACAACGCCGACGTTGTCGGTCGCGTGCGCCTGATGGTGAACATGGTGCCGCTGATCCTGGAAACCGACTCCTCCCGCGTTGTGAGCCTGATGATCCAGGACCACGGCGTCGTGCCGAAGGTGTCAGGCGTCTCCGGCGAGCACCATGGCCTCAGCCACCACGGCCAGGACGAGGCGAAGATCGTTCAGCTTCGCAAAGTGGAATCGGCACTGGTGTCAGTCTTCGGCGACTTCCTCACAGCCATGCGCGAACGTGACCTTCTGGCGTCCACCGCCGTGCTGTTCGGCAGCAACCTCGGCAACGCCAACTCGCACAGCGCCACGCACCTGCCGATTCTCGTCGCCGGCGGCCCCTTCCGCCACGGCAGCCACGTGATGGCGGGACGGGGCGAGAACGGCGCCCAGGACGCGCCCCTCTCCAACCTCTTCGTCACCCTGCTTCGCACGATGGGCGTGCAGAAAGACTCATTCGGCCACAGCGACGGCGCCCTGACCTGGGCATAGGAACCCGCGGCGCGAGCGTCCAGCAGCTAAACCAACCCCTGCCATGCGAGGACCCCTCTGGACGGAGGGCGTCCCGCCCTCCAAGCGTGCCGTAGGCACGCACGCAG
>VXPR01000528.1:2133-3498 GCA_009839405.1 Gammaproteobacteria bacterium | reverse complement strand
CACCCCGCCCTCCCCCCCACCCGCCCGCCGGGGGGCGGCCCCCCCCGCCCGGCGGCCCCCCCCCCCCCACGCAGCGGAGCCGGCCAAGGCCACCGCAGCCCACGTTCCAGACGCCGCCAACAAACCGCCAGCCTCGAACAACGCCAGAAGCCCGTGCGTCAGCCAGATTGCGGACGTTAGCTGCCGTCGGTGTCAAACGTGAACGTGGTCGATGCACGCCACACCTCACCAGGGCGCAGGATGGCATGCGGACAGTGCCCGAGATACAGGGCGTGGTTGGGGGCGTCGGGGAATTGCTGGGTTTCGAGGCATAGGGCGCCGTGGCGCGTGTACGGCACGCCGGCTGCGCTGAAATCGTCAAGCGTGTTTCCCGTGTAGAGCTGAACGCCGGGTTGGTCGGTGTGGACGGCGAGCGAGCGGCCGCTGGCGGGATGACGAACCCGCGCGGCTTCACGCGTTCCTCGGCCGTCGATGACAAACGTGTGGTCGAAGCCGCCGGCTCGCAGCAGTTGCGCGTCGTTCAGGAATAGCCGTTCCCCGAGTGCGACGGCTTGGCGCAGGTCGAAGGGCGTGTCGTTGACCACCTGCAGTTCGCCGAGTTGCAGGAGCTCCTCGCTCACCGGCAAGTAGCGGGAAGCGGCGATGGCAACCTCGTGATCCTCCACGGTCGAGCCCGGGGCCCCGCTCAGGTTGAAGTAGCCGTGCGAGGTCAGGCTCACCGGTGTGGGCGCGTCCGTGGTCGCCTCGAAGTCGAGCGACAGGCGGTTGCTGGCGAGGGAGTAGCGCGCGGTGACTTCGAGCGTTCCCGGATAGCCACCGTCGCCGGCTTCGCTCGTGAGTCGCAGCACTACCGCCTCGTCTTCCACGGCACCGCGCCAACGGCGTACCCCAAAGCCACGGCGCCCCCCGTGCAACTGGTGCGGCGGGATGTTGGCCTCGAGTTCGTAGACTTCGCCGTCAAGCTCGAACCGCGCTCCGGCGATGCGGTTGGCATAGCGTCCGACGAGGCAGTTGAAGTGCGGGTGGCGGCCCAGGTAGCCGTCGAGGGTCGGGCAGCCGAGCAGCACGTTGGCGAACGTGCCGCCCTGATCTGGTGCCTCGATGCTGGTCACCGTGCCGCCGTGCTCGACGATGGTCACGCGCAGTTCCGCCGTTGTGAGCCGGAAGCCCTGGAACTCGGGATGTGCGTTGAACGAGTCGATTTGCGCCGCGGTCATCCGCCGTGCCCGCCGGAACCGGTAGCGCCCGCGGTGGTGCGGTTGCGGCGACGCCGAAAGCGCTTGTATTCCCATTGGTACTGGGCCGGATTGCGCCTCACAACCTGTTCGATTGCCGCGTTCATTGCCGCGGCACTGGTCGTGTCTA
>VXPR01000528.1:0-2123 GCA_009839405.1 Gammaproteobacteria bacterium | reverse complement strand
GCACTGGTCGCCGCATCGGGCGAGTACACGTCGCCGTGCAAGGGTTCGATGTGGGCGGCGAAGCCTCGGCCCGTGCGCTCCACCCAGGCCATCACCACCCGTGGCTGCACTCGCATGATGAGCCGGTGTGCCAGCACCATCGTCAGTACGTCTTGGCCGAAGAACGGCGCATCGACTGCGGCCGATGGCGGTGGTGTTTGATCGGGCAGCAAGCCAACGATGCCGTTGTCCCGGGCAACGGAATAGAAGTGCTTGAGGCCGCGCGGTGTGGTGGGTGCCACGCGTACGCCCCAGCGCGTCCGTGCCCGGCACACGAGCGACTCGAGGCTCTTGATCTTGGGGGGTGCGTACAGACAGGTGAGCCCCGGGCCAGTGCCGAACACATGGCCGAGGAGTTCCCAGTTGCCGAAGTGCGGCATCAGCACCAGCACGGCGCCGGGGGCGGACTCGACGTGCTCCATGCCCTGCACGCTTTGCACAAGGCGTGCGGTACGGTTCGGGCTGCCGTGCCAGACGAGGCCCGTCTCGGCGAAGGTCTTGGCGGTCTCGGTCAGGCTCTGGCGCGCGAGTTTTCGCCGGTCGCGTGGAGCCAATGAAGGAAAGCACCGCTCGATGTTCTCTTGCGTGGTGCGGGCGGCGCGGGCGCCAAGCAGCCATTGGGTTTTGGCGACGACTGCCGCCAGGGCATGGGCAACAGCTAGTGGCAGCAGGTTGAGGCCCCGCGCCACGACTCGTAGCAGGACGGGCGCCAGCGCTTCCAGCCGCTGCCTGCGTCGGCGCCGCGAGGCAGCGCGTTGCTGCGGGCCCTCGGCAGCCGGTGCAAGCCCGGTCATCGCCGCGGCCGAGGGCTTGGCGGGCTGCATTGGGGAACCCACATTGAGAGGTGCCGAGCCGAGTCCACGTGGATTTGAGCGGGTTAGAAACCCGCCTCGCCAGCCTGGATCGTCTTGAGATACGTCTCGTCGAGCCGCTCGTACTCTGAGCTGCCCGGCTTCATCACGAACACGGGGTCGTCAATCGCCGTGATGTCGTACGCCTCGCGGCGAAGATCGCCCTTCACCATTTTGAAGGTGCCGGTCACGTCGATATCGGTTTGCTGGCGCACGAAGATCGGGCGGGCGTAGGACGGCAGCTCTCGATTCACCCACGCCGCCAGTGCATCGAGGCGCAGGCCGTCCACGCCCTCCGCCAGCCGCACGGCCGCCATGCCGGCGCGACCGTCGCTGCCCGGCACTTCCACGCCATAGACGTTGCAGAACTCCACGTCGTCGAAACCGTTCAGGATTTCGCCCACCTCGTTGGTGGAGACGTTTTCGGACTTCCAGCGGAAGGTGTCACCGACACGATCCACGAACTGATAGTGGGGATAGCCCAGGGTGAAACCCACGTCCACCTCGCGGATCAAGTCGCCGGTGTTGAACCAGGCATCGCCTTCCTCGAAGGCGTCACGAACGATCTTGCGCTCGGTGGCCTCGGCGTCGGTGTAGCCCTCGAACTTCGCCAGCGGATTGATGTGGCCGAGCAGCAGGCCTGGCTCGCCGCCCGCGACATTGCGACACTTGCCGTCGTCTCCGCGCACGATCTCGTCTGCGTCCACGTCGTATTCCACCACCGCGACGCGGTTGGACGTGAGGCCGATGGTGCAGTCCTTGTTGAGGAAGTTGGCGAACGAGATGTTGCCTTCGCTGGCGGCGTAGAACTCCGAGATGCGCTCGATGCCAAAGCGGCTCTTGAAGTCGAGCCAAAGGTCGGGTCTGAGGCCATTGCCCATCGCGGTGCGCACCGGATTGTTGGCATCGTTGGGCTCAGGCGGTGTCGCCATCAGATAGCGGCAGAGTTCGCCGATGTAGAGCAGTGCCGTGCAGCCATGCTCGCGCACGTCCCCGAGAAAGGCGCTGGCCGAGAAGCGACGCCGCAGGAACATCGAGGCGCCGGAGTCGAGCACGGCGCCAAAGCCGATGATGAGCGCGCTGCCGTGATACAGCGGCATGCAGCAGTAGAGGCGGTCCTTCTCCGTGATGCGGAGTCCCCCCCGCCCTGCCCCCCCCCCAGTCTCTTAAAAACATATCCAAGCCCACGAGAAGAAGAAGAAAAACGGTAGTACGAGTGAAGAGGAAAAAAAA
>VXPR01000497.1 GCA_009839405.1 Gammaproteobacteria bacterium | reverse complement strand
TTTTGTTGTATAATATACTGTGTTGCGGTTTGCCCCCCTTCCGTTAAAACGTTGACGCTTTTTCTCGACTCCCCCGCGAGGGGGGAGTGACGAGACGGGCGCACTCCTAGCGCTCTTAGTCCACCTCAGACCCGTCAAACGAATCGAGCACCGTCTTCATCCTCGCCCGGATGCCATCGGCGAGCGAGGCGTGGGTGAAGATGAAGGGCTTGTTGCGGCGGATGCCTTCCAGCACCTGCTCGCCGACCACGTTCGGATTCAGCCCTTCGGTGGCGAAGCGCCGCTCGACTTCGGTGCGGCCTTCGAACATGCCGGATGATCGGCGTGCCAAAGCCGCCGGGCGATTGCGTTCCGAGCGCAGGATGCGAGTGTCGATCATGCCTGGGCACAACGCCGAGACGCCGATGCCGAAGGGGGCAAGGTCTTCCCGCGAGGCCTCGGAGATGGCGACCACGGCGTACTTCGAGGCGGCATAGATCGACTGCCGGGGGCCGGTGAAGTGGCCGAGGATGGATGCGGTGTTGACGACGTGGCCGCCTTCGCCGCCAGCCTTGATGATGGGCACGTAGGTGCGCATGCCGTTGACGACGCCGTGCAGGTTGACGCCCAGCACCCAGTCCCAGTCGTCCTCGGATGTCTCGTCGATGGGGCCGCCAGCGGCAACACCGGCGTTGTTGCAGACGATGTCGACGCGTCCGTAGTGGCGCCGCACAGATTCCGCAACGTCACGCACCTGGCCGCGCGCGCTTACGTCGCAGACGAATCGCTGCACATCCACGTTGGCGGTGTCGAACTCTGCATGGGCGGAGGCTAGGGCGCCTTCCTCCACGTCGAGCATGGCCACGTGGACCCCGGCGCCGGCGAGCGCGCGCACCATGCCGAGGCCGATCCCGGAGGCGGCGCCGGTAACGACGGCGACCTTGTTCTGCACGTTGTCCATGATTTAGTCCGGCAGGCCTAGCACCCGCTTGGCGATGATGTTGCGTTGGATTTCGTTGCTGCCGCTGTAGATGGAGGCGGCGCGACCGGCCAGGAAGCCGCGCGTCTCGCCAATCTCTCGGGGCGAGAAGCCATCGCCGGACCAGCCGACGCCGAGGCTGCCGCGCATTTCCACCAGAAGCTGGGCACGGCTCTGTTCGAGCTCGGTGCCGTACATCTTGAAGATGGAGGTGGCGGGCCCCGGGGTCTTGCCGTCGGCGGCTTCCTGCGCCGTGCGGCGCTGCGTGAGGCGGAAGGCGCGATCGTTGATCTCGTGGCTGGCGATGCGCTGGCGGAGCGATGCATCGGCAATGCGCCCGTTCTCTTCGCCAGAGTATTTCTTGGCATCGCCGGCCAGGGTGGGGCCGGCATCTGCCGCGGCCGCGCCGCCGACCAGCGTTGCCATGCTGCCGCGCTCGAACTGCAGAAGGCGCTTGCCGACGGTCCAGCCCTGGTTCAGCTCGCCCACGAGGTCAGCTTTCTGGGCGATGGCGTTGTCGAAGAAGGTCTCGCAGAAGGGCGATTCGCCGCTGATGAGGCGGATCGGCTTCACGGTGACGCCGGGTTGATCCATGGTCAGCAACACGAAGCTGATGCCGACGTGCTTGGGCACGTCGGGGTCTGTTCGCACGAGCGCAAACATCCAGTCTGCGTACTGCGCGCCAGAGGTCCAGATTTTCTGGCCGTTGATGACGAAATGGTCGCCGGCATCCTCGGCGCGGGTGCGCAGGCTCGCAAGGTCGGAGCCGGAACTCGGTTCGCTGTAGCCCTGACACCAAGCCACCTCGCCGCGCACGATGCGCGGGATGTGCCGCGCCTTCTGATCCTCGGTGCCAAGCTCGATCAAGGTCGGGCCGATCAGCGACAACCCCATGCCACCGAGCGGAGAGCGGGCGCGAATGGCGCGCATCTCGCTGATGAGCACCATGTACTCCTCGTGCGAGAGACCGCCGCCGCCGTATTCGGCGGGCCAGGTGGGCGCAGTCCAGCCCTTCTCCACCATCCGCTCCTTCCACAGGATGGTGTCACGATCGGTGAGCGGAATCTTGGTGCTGCCGCTGTGAATGGGGCCGGCGCCCCGCGCGGCGGCCGGGCCGGTGGGGTCGGGCCACGCGCGCGTCGCGGGGGGGGGTTCGGGGGGGGGGGGGCGGCGGGGGGGTGGGCGCGCGGCCCCCCCCCCCCCCCCCCGGACAGTTCTCTTCGAGCCACGCGCGCGTCTCGGCGCGGAATTCGTCGGTGGCGGACAAAGGCGTTTCTCCATGAAGTCGCGGGCTAAGGCGAAGACGCGAGAGCATCATGCAAGCGGCAGTGAACTGCAAGCACACCGCCGCCTTTGTCTGCAAGCGGCGGCTGTGCGTATATTGCCGGCTACTGCTTAGGAATGGGTGCGGGGCGAGGCCTGATGCGATTTGCCATCGAGATTGGCAGCGTCCGCGCCGGCGGCCTTGTTCTCATGGCGGACTGGGTTCGTCATGCGGAGCGGCTTGGCGCGGCCATGGCGTTTTCGGCGGAGGCTTGGTGGAGCGACGCAGCGACACCGCTCGCGTATCTGGCGGACAAGACCGAGCGCATCCGGCTCGCGACCGGCATCATGCAGGTCACGGCGCGCACGCCAGCCATGGCGGCCATGACGGCGCTGACACTGCACGACCTCGCAGGCGGGCGGTTCGTGCTGGGCCTGGGCGCCAGTGGGCCGCAGGTGGTGGAGGGGCTGCACGGTGTGCGCTTCCGCGCCCCGCTGACGCGGCTTAAGGAGACAGTGGAAGTCTGCCGGATGATCTTCGCTGGCGAGAAGGTGGATTACCAAGGTCGAGTTTTCCAGTTGCCACTGCCTGACAGCGAAGGCAAGGCGCTCAGAATTGCCCACGAACCTGCCGAAGTGCCGATCTACCTCGCGACCCTAGGCCCCAATGCGCTCCGCTTCACCGGTGCCGCGGCGGATGGCTGGCTCGGCACGTCGTTTTCGCCGGATCATCCCGAGGCTCATCTGGATTTCATCCGCGACGGTGCGGGCCGAGCCGGCCGATCGTTGGCGGACCTAGATCTTTGCGTCTCGGTGCGCGTGGAAATCGGCGACGATGTGGAGGCGATGGTCCAGCGTCGCAAGCCCGGCGTCGCCTTCAACTTGGGAGGCATGGGTTCGGCCACCACGAACTTCTACAACGACGCCTACCGGCGGGCCGGCTATGAAGAGGACGCCAAGGCCGTGCAGGCGCTGTGGCTCGCTGGCCGTCGCGAAGAGGCGGCCGCTCGCGTTCCGGACGCCATGGTGACGGCGTTTCAGGCGCTAGGAACCGCCGACATGGTGCGCGAAAGGCTGCGCCGCTATCGTGCCGCTGGCGTCACTACGTTGAAGCTTGGCTTGGACAGCGCCCCACTCGGTCCCGCCCGCTTCGAGCTTCTCGAACAGATTGCCGACTTGATGAAGGACATCGAATGAAGCTGTACATGGTGCCCCTGGCACCCAACCCGACCAAGGTCATGCTGTACATCGCCGAGCGCGCCGAGCTTGGGGTGGACATGGGCGTCGAGCAGATCGTCGTAAACACGGTCAAGGGACGCCACCGGGAACCCGCGCACCTGGCGCGGAATCCGTTCGGCACCGTGCCCGTCTTGGAGTTGGATGACGGCGGCTATCTCGTCGAGTCGTTGGCCATCATCGAGTACCTGGAGGACCGGTTTCCGGACGGGCGGCTGCTCAGCGGCGGCCCGGAACGCCGCGGCAAGGCCCGGGATGTCGAACGCATCGTTGACTTAAGGGTCGCTGGCCCGATGGGCCAGTACGGACATGCCAAGAACTCGCCCCTCGGTCGTCCGCCGGACCCGCAAAAGGCCGCCCAGATGGAGGCGAGTCTGCAAACCCCGCTCAACTATCTGGAAGACCTGCTGGCCGACGGCCGACCGCTGCTTCTGGGCGAGAGCGTGTCCATCGCCGACTGCACCTTGCAGGCGTCGCTGCAGTTCCTGCGCTTTGTGGAGGCGGATCTCTTCGGCGAACGCGAACGGCTGCGCGCGTGGGACGAGCGCTACCGGCAACGACCTGCCGCCCGGAGCGTGCTGCGCTGGTAGGGGCTGGCTAGGAGGCAAGCGCCCTAGAACGCAATTCGTAGGGGACGGGCTTCCGTCCCTGCGCGCCCTGACGGGCGCGTTAGCAGTTCGCTTGCGCGAACTGCCGTGCGTTGATGAGTTCCTCGGTGCATTTCAATACGGGCGGGGACAAGCCCGCCCCTACGAGGCTGTGCGCCTTGGCGCGCGGGCGGGGTCGGCATGATGGCTGAGCCGCCAGATGCGGGCGTGGGCTGCTGTCCGCGCCTCGCCGTGCGGGTGTAGGATTCTCCGCTTCGCGCGGAGGGTTGGGCGCCGCGCACAGCCAAAGGAGATGCCACGAATGCAGGTTCCCCTTCTTGTCGATGACTTTCTGCGGCGATCCGTTCTGCTCTATCCGAACAAGACCGCGGTCGTGGACGGCGAGTTGCGCTTCACCTATGCGGAGTTGCAGGCGCGGGTGAATCGACTCTCGCATGCGTTGCTGTCGCTCGGCGTGGCGCAGGGCGATCGGGTCTGCATCCTGAGCCCCAACTCGCATTTCTTCTTGGAGAGCTTCTACGCCACGAGTCAGATCGGCGCCGTGCTCGTGCCACTGAACTACCGCTTGGTGGCGGCGGACCACGAGTACATCCTCAATCACGCCGGCGTCACGGTGGTGCTGGTGGACTACGAGTACACCGATGTAGTGGATGGCATCCGCGGCGGCCTCACGAGCGTGCGTGACTTCGTCGTCGCCCAAGACACTGGCGATGCGCCGGAAGGCTGGCAGGACTGGGAGGCACTCATCGCCGGCGAGCCGGACACGGCTCCGGCGGCCATCGAACGCGACGAGAACGACCTCGTGTCCATCAACTACACGTCCGGCACCACTGCTCGCCCCAAGGGCGTGATGATGACCCACCGCAACTGCTACGTGAACGCATACAGCCTGATCGCCCACCTGCGCGTCGCCCACGACGATGTTGAACTCTGGACGCTGCCGATGTTCCACTGCAACGGCTGGGGCGGCGTTTACGCCATCACCGGCATGGGCGGCACCCATGTCGTCCTGCGCGCGGTGGACGGCGCCGAGATTTTCCGCCTCATCGAGCGGGAAGGAGTCACCTTCGCCTGCATGGCGCCCACCGTGTTGCGCACGATCCTCGATTACCCCGACAAGGACCGCCACAACATCGCCACCCGGCCTCGCTTCACCGTCGCCGGCGCACCGCCGCCGGCTGCCTTCATCGAGCGGCTGGAGGCCGAACTCGGCTGGGAATTTCTGCAGATCTACGGCCTCACCGAAACGGCGCCGCTGCTCACGGTCTCGCATCCGGACCACCACACCGAAGTCAAGGACTATCAGCGCCGCTCCCGCGCCGGCGTGCCGGGCATCGGCGTGGACCTCAAGGTGCTGGACGACGACGACAACCCCGTGCCCCAGGACGGCGAGACCGTCGGTGAGGTCTGCGCCCGCTCCAACGTCGTGTTCAAGGGCTACTGGGAACAGCCGGAGGAGACCGCCAAGGCGATTCGGGACGGCTACTTCCATACCGGCGATCTCGCCGTATGGGATGAGTTCAACAACATCCACATCGTCGATCGCAAGAAGGACGTCATCATTTCCGGCGGCGAGAACATCAGCTCCCCCGACATTGAGGACGTGCTCTACAAGCACCCGGCCGTGCTCGAGTGCGCCGTCATCGGCGTGCCGCACGAGCGCTGGGGCGAGACGCCAAAGGCGCTGGTGGTGCAGAGAGACGGCGCCGCCGCCACCGAAGCCGAACTCATCGCCTTCTGCCGCGACCAGATGGCGCATTTCAAGTGCCCCACGTCGGTGGAATTCCGCCCCGAGCTGCCCCGCACGGCCACCGGAAAGCTGCAAAAGTTCAAGCTCCGCGAGCCCTACTGGCAAGGAGACCGCCGCGTCGGCTAATCCTCCAGCTAGCGCCTCTGCACAGCATGCAGG
>VXPR01000013.1 GCA_009839405.1 Gammaproteobacteria bacterium | reverse complement strand
GAATGCCTCAACTGCAGCGCCCCGGACACCGGCAACATGGAGGTGCTCGAGCGCTACGGCACCCCCGAACAAAAGGAGAAGTGGCTGAAGCCCCTCCTGAACGGCGAAATCCGCTCGGCCTACGCGATGACGGAGCCGAACCTTGCCTCGTCGGATGCAAAGCAAATCGCCACCCAAGCCCGTCTCGACGGCGACGAGTGGGTGCTCAACGGCGAGAAGTTCTACATCTCCGGCGCCGGCGACCCGCGCTGCAAGATCATGATCACCATGGTGCAGACGGATCCCACCGCGCCGCGCCACCGTCAGCAGAGCCAGATTCTCGTGCCCCGCGACAATCCCGGCGTCAACATCATCGAACCGATGACGGTGTTCGGCCACGACGACGCCCCGCATGGCCACATGCACATCAAGTTCGAGAACTGCCGCGTGCCGAAGGAAAACATGATCCTCGGCGAAGGCCGCGGCTTCGAGATTTCCCAAGGCCGTCTGGGGCCGGGCCGCATCCACCACTGCATGCGGTCGGTGGGGCAGGCGGAACGCGCGCTTGACCTCATGGTGCGGCGCGGCATGTCGCGGGAAGCCTTCGGTCGCCCGATCGCCCAGCTCGGCAAGAACCTCGAAGTCATCTCCCGCGCTCGCATCGAGATCGAGGCCATGCGCCTGATGGTGCTGAAGGCCGCCAAGGCGATGGATGTCCTCGGCAATCAGGAAGCGCGGGTTTGGGTGCACATGGTGAAGGCGATGGTGCCCGAGCGGGTGTGCCAGATCATCGATCAGGCAATCCAGATCCACGGCGCGACGGGCGTGTCGCAGTGGACACCGCTCGCGGGCATGTACACCGGGCAGCGCACCTTGCGCATCGCCGACGGGCCGGACGAAGTGCATCACCTCGTGGTGGGCCGCGCGGAATTGCGCAAGTACGACCCCGACGTGGGGCGCAATTGAGCGCAGCGTTCGCCCAAGGCTCACAAGGGCTGCTGGCGGCTCTCCCCTGGGTTGCCGCCGGCGGCGCCATCGGCGCGGTGGCCCGCTTCGTGCTGGTGGCGTTGCTGCCGGGTTCGGCGGCAAATGCGTTCTCCTGGGGGACCCTCACGGTGAACGTTGCCGGCTGTCTCGCCATCGGCGTGCTCGTCGCGTCTTTGGCGGGCAGCCCCTGGTTTGACTCCTTCGGGCGCCCCTTCCTCGTGGTGGGGGTGCTCGGCGCCTTCACCACCTTCTCCGCGTTTTCGATGGACGTGCTGAACCTCGCGGCGCATGGCCGCGTCGCGTTGGCAGCGCTCTATGCTGGCGCGACGGTGGTGCTGTGCATTGCCGCTGCGGCCTTGGGGCATCGCCTTGCAGGAATCTGGTCGTGATCGATCCGCGCCTGCTGCGACGCGATATCGACGCGATTGCCGAACGGCTCAGGGTGCGCGGCTTTGTGCTTGACGTTGCGCGATTCCGCGAGATCGAGGAACGCCGTCGACGGTTCCAGACCGAAACCGAACGCCTCCAGCACGAACGCAACATCGCCTCGAGGCGGATCGGCAAGGCGAAGTCCGCTGGCGAAGACATCGCGCCCTTGGTGGCGGCGGTGGGAGAGCTCGGCAGCGAACTGGACGCCGTCAAGGTGCGGGCGGAGGCGGCGCAGGCGGAGCTTGCTGACTTCGCATTGGCTGTGCCCAATGTTCCCGACGGCGATGTTCCCGCCGGTGAGGACGAGACCGCCAACGCCGAACTCGCTCGTTGGGGCGAGCCGCCGGCGTTCAACTTCGATCCGCTCGACCACGTTGCCCTTGGCGGCGCACAGATCGACACGGCCGCGGCAGCGAGGATGTCCGGCGCGCGGTTTTCGGTGCTGCGCGGGCCGGTCGCCAGCCTGCACCGTGCCCTCACGCAATTCATGCTCGACATGCATACCGGGGAGCATGGCTACGAAGAGGTTTATGTGCCCTACATCGTTGGCCGCGACGCGATGACCGGCACGGGGCAGTTGCCCAAGTTCGAGGACGACCTCTTTGCGGTGGGGCAGGACGGCATGTACCTGATCCCGACGGCGGAAGTTCCGGTCACGAACCTCGTTCGCGAGAGCATCCTCGGCGAGGACGAACTGCCGCTCAAGCTCGTTGCCCACACACCCTGCTTTCGTAGCGAGGCGGGATCCTACGGCAAGGATACCCACGGCCTCATTCGCCAGCACCAGTTCGAGAAAGTGGAACTCGTGCAGATCGTTGCGCCAGAGCGGTCGGAGCAGGCGTTGGAGGAACTCACAGCGCACGCGGAGGCGGTGTTGAAGCGGCTGGAACTGCCATACCGCACCATGCTCCTCTGCGGCGGCGATCTTGGCTTCTCCGCCGCTCGCACGGTGGACCTCGAAGTGTGGCTGCCCGGCCAGAACCGCTACCGCGAGATTTCCTCCTGCAGCAACTTCCGCGACTTCCAGGCCCGGCGCATGATGGCGCGCTATCGTGAGGGCGAGCAGGGAAGGGTGGAGTACGTCCACACCATCAACGGCTCGGGCCTCGCGGTGGGGCGAACGCTGATCGCCGTGCTCGAGAACGGCCAGGACGGCGAGGGCATCGTGCATGTGCCCGACGCGCTGCGCGACTATCTTGGCGGCACCACCCGACTCGATCTGCGCGGAAGCGCCGACGGGCAAGTCGCCTAGCCCGCATTTCTCACCAGCGCTCGTAGCGAGGGCGACGAGGTGCCGCTGTGGCTGCGGGCGCGGAGTGGAAGACGGCGAGGCCACCGCCTTGAAGTTTCGCGCGAGCGAAACTTCCAACGCGCCCGTAGGGTGCGCAGGCATAGCTGGCGCACTATGTTGAGCCGGCTGGAGCGAACGCGTCCGCAGGACGCGCGAGCACTCGCGCAGCCACAGCGAGTGCATCGTCGTCCGCAGTAGAGGGCTGGTGAGAAATGCGGGCTAGAAGCTTGCGCCGTAGAATGACGCTGTCGCGCCCTTTCTGCGGCGCAAGCTCATAGGAGCAACCAACGGACACACTGCCGCTGGCTTTGGACCTCAAGGACCGGTCCTGCTTGGTGGTGGGTGCGGGGCCGGTCGCGTTGCGCAAGATCGAGCTTCTCGTTGGCGCCGGTGCCCGGGTCTCGGTTGTCGCGCCGACGATGCATCCCGACACGGCAGAATTTTGCGCCGGACGCGATGTGCGGGTGGAACGCCGCTGCGTGCGGGAATCCGATTGCGACGGCCGCCTCCTCGTCGTTGCTGCAACGGGAACCCCGGAAGTCAACGACTTCGTCAGCCACGCCTGTCAGGCGCGCAACACGCTCGTCAACTGTGTCGATTCCCCCGGCCTCTCCAGTGCTCTGTTCCCCGCCCTCGTGGATCGTGGATCGGTAACCGTTGCCGTCAGCACGGGCGGCGCATCACCCACCTTGGCGCGACGGCTGCGAGAGCGGATCGAAGCCACCCTGCCGGCGGCCGTCGGCACGCTGGCGGACTACCTCTCGGCAAAGCGCTCGCGAGTCCGCGACGCCCTCGGTTCGGTGGCGGAACGACAGCGGTTGTGGGATCGCGTTCTCGATGGCCCATTGCCCGACCTGCTCACTCGTGGCGACATCGAAGGTGCAGATGCCCTGTTGGACGAGGAACTTGCCCGTACCGGGCCGCCCGTCGGCATGGTCTCTCTCGTCGGCGCGGGGCCGGGCGACGCGGACCTCTTGACCCTCAAGGCCCTGCAATGCCTGCAACGGGCCGATGTGGTGCTGTATGACAACCTGGTGGGTGCCGATGTCCTCAGCCGCTGCCGTCGCGACGCCCGCAAGATCCACGTCGGCAAGCGGCGGGCGTTTCCCGGTACGCGCCAGCAGACCATCAACGAGATGCTCGTGGAGGAGGCGCGTGCCGGTCAGCGCGTGGTGCGCCTGAAGGGTGGAGACCCGTTCATCTTCGGCCGCGGCGGAGAAGAGACGGAAGCGTTGGCCGAAGCCGAGATTCCATTCGAGGTCGTGCCCGGCATCACCGCTGCCCTGGGCTGTGCGGCCTACGCCGGCATCCCTCTCACCCACCGGGACCTCGCCCATTCGGTGCGCTTCGTCACCGGCCACCGCACCGGCGGCGAGTTTAACCTCGACTGGCCTGAACTTGCCGCCCCCGCGCAAACCCTCGCTATATACATGGGACTCGAAGCCTTGCCCGTTCTCTGCGCCCAACTTATCGCCCACGGCGCACGACCCGAAACCCCCGCTGCCGTTGTCGCGCGCGCCACCCTGCCAGAGCAGAAAATGCACTTGGCCACAATCGGCGAACTGGCGGATCCAACCGGGGAAATCCCCGTATCGGCCCCAGCCATCACCATTGTCGGTGAGGTTGTCGGCCACGCAAGAAGCAGTGGGACGCAGTAAAGCCGCCTGCACCGTTCGGGGAAGGTATCCCACAAGGGTGGGAAACCAAAATGACCTGTTTGCAGGTGCTATTGTCAGGTCGCTTGACTACTGAAGTGGAGCTTCCCGAATGGGCACGATGTTCTCCGAGGACGTGATTCCCGTTACGGACCTCAAAGTGAATCCAGGCCGGGTGGTTGACCACGTGGCGACTGTGCGCCGCCCAGTCCTGTTGACGAAGCGCGGCCGCGGCGTAGCGGTCGTCCAGTCGGTCCGCGACTACGAAGCCGCGGAAGAAGAGCGCTCGTTCATGCGATCGGTGATTGCCGGACTCGCCGACCTTGAGTCCGGTCGGGAAGTCTCCCTGGCAGATGCCAAAAGCCGTTTGGGCCTCGACTGACCAATGCCCAAGGTCGCCATCCGTCTAGCCGAGTCGGCAGTTGCGAATATCGAAGCCATCGGCGATTGGTATGCCGATCAAGGCGTGCCTGAGGTGGGCGACCAACTGATCCGAGAAACCGTCACCCGAGTCGAAGGCTTAGCCGACCACCCGAAAATGGGGCGCATCGTCCCGAGTTCGACCAGCCGCTCCTGCGCGAGCTGATTCGCCCGCCGTTTCGCATCGTCTATCGAACCGAGCCCGGCCTCGTGCGTGTCGTTCGCGTATGGCGCGGCGAGCGGCTACTGGTGCTTCCCGAGAAAGGGGAGGATTAGCCGTTTCGCGGCGCTCTGACTCCTCAGCGGCAGCCTTCGGGGCAGGGGAGGCCGGCGATGCGCGCCACAGACCGAGGCGTGCCGTTTGGGCGGTGGGACGGAAACAGCCGCATGAGCGCGATGCTGGAACCGAGCCTCGGCCCCAGCCGTTCGCGAACTAGCCGCACGAGCGGACGCATGGGGGGCGCGAGACCGGTTTCCGTGTGGAAGGCGCGCACTGCGTGGATCACGGCATGGTGGTCCGGCGTGAGTCGGATTTCGGCGTCGGCGGCGAACGCATCCGCCAACGCAGGAGACCATTCAGAAGCGTCCGCCAGATGTCCGTCCGCATCCAGTTCCGGCCCTCGCGCGCTCACGACCAAGTGACGCTCGAGTCCGTTTCCAGCACCAAGGCCACGAACTTCGCGTAGTCGGCTGTGGCGTCTGCCGGAAATCCAACACCCCGCTCAACTGCATCCTCTGCCAACACCCAAAGACCATGCTCCTCCGGCACCGAGCCGACGCCAAAAACGCCGTCGCCGATCAGGAGGATCGCGTCCCCGGACGCACGGGCGCGCAAACACGACGCGATCGCTCGAGGGTTGGCCACAACATGCAAAACGGCCACGATGGGTCAGTCCGTCAGCACAATGTCGTGGCTGGCGATCAGCTGCCTCAGCGCTGGCGGGTCAATCGATGTAACCGCCAAGGTAGAAGCCGCATCGAGGCTGATGCCGCGCTCGGCAAGGCTCTGCCCATCCGCATAAAGCGACTCAACCTCATAGGTCGGCAGCGCCTTGAGGGGCGACTGCCGCGCGTCGAGGCCAGCAAGCTGCAGCACGCCATCGTCCACAAACACCACCGCAGTCGCCTGCTCGAAGACGCCGGAAACCAGCATCAGGTCCGTCGTTTCGTCCGCCAGCGGCCCGGGCGGGCGGCGCACGAGATAGAGCACGCTCTTCATC
>VXPR01000513.1 GCA_009839405.1 Gammaproteobacteria bacterium | reverse complement strand
ATCCACGCCAAGCCGGTAGTTGAGCACGCCTTCCAGTTTCACCCACACCTGAAGAGGAGGAGCGAGTCCCATGTCCGCCGCCACGGTGAGGAAGCCGCCCAGTCCGCTCGAGAGCACATCCTCGACTGCGGTGGTGGGGACGATCCCGTCGTTTACACCGGTAGAACGCAAGGTCTCACGATCAAGGCCATGCAACCTGCCGTCCGATGTAAGCGCGCTTGCCACGGTTGCCACCGCCGCCCCTTCGGCGGCGAAAGATGCGTACCTGACGATCCCGTCAGGGAAGCGCGCACCGAAGTCGCCACCGCCGAAGCCCAGCGGGAAGAGGTGCTGGGCGGACCGGTTCATTTCCGAGTTGGTCATCGCCTTCGGTCTTGGGACGACGGGCGCAACCTCCAGGGTGATTGACGGGCACCACTCGCGCAGGGTCACTCGGGTCTCGCCGTCGTTGCGGACCATCCGCATTGGCTCCAGCCAGAGATTCCGCGGTTCGGGGATCTCTTCAGCGTCTGCCGCGTTGGCATCAGGCTCTTCGCCGCTGCGTCCCTTGACGATTTCACCGATTGCCGCCTTGAGCGACTCGACCAGTTCGCGCTCGGCCGCCGCTCTTTGGGGTTTGTCGGCGTCAAGACCAACCGAATAGCGACAGGGCCATCGCCTGTGCCGTATGTCGAAGGGGAGCTTCTCAGGTTCCCCAAACGCTGTGTTCATCACTCCGATGACGTGCCCCTCGCCGACCGCGTGGAGGGCGAAGCCATATTCGATGAGCACGTTCGGGTTTGGCGCCGGCCGACGGTCCGATTGGGTCAATGTGAGATCGGCAACAAAGATGTCGCACTTCGCGATTTTCGAGAAGATCGTCTCGGCAACCGATGGGCTGCCCGGCACGCCTCGGGTGTCGGAGTCCACCTGAACGGGGACTGGACGCTGTGCGGCATCGACCTGGAACTCCTGCGAGAGTTCGGAGGCCGCCGTCTCAAGCGCCCGGTGAATCAGCCTTCGGCAGGCCCTAGGGTGGCCGCTCTGCCACGCGTAGAATAGCCTAATCGCCTCCAAGGGACTTCCCCGAACCTGTTGCCCGCTACATGGTGATTCCAGGACTTCGCGTGCGCAACCCTCGCGGGCACCCCGAAAACCGTATTCGGGCCCTTGGGGGCTGGCGTCGTGGCCTTGCGCTCCGCACGCTGTGGCCGAGGGTACCCATGCACCTGCATGGCGGATGGCGCGCGAGGTGGGGGCTGGGGCCAGACCCCGAGCGTAGCGAGGGTTTGGCGGCGTTGGCAAATTGTCGGACCTCCTGACAAGCGCCAACGCTGTGGCCGCAGCGGGTCTTGTGGCCCTGACTATGCTCATCGGCCAAACTGCGTCTGCCGCGAACGGCACCCCCGCGAGCGTCGGCCGGGCCCTTGAGGAAGTCGTGGTCACCGGCACGCGCACGCGGGAGCGCTCCATTGCGGAATCGATGTCGCCCATCGACGCGATTGCCGGCGCTCAGGTAGCCGAGCAGGGCGAGACCAATCTAGACATGCTGCTGCGCAACGTCGTGCCGTCGCTGAACATCAGCTCGACCACCGGCGATGCGGCGGTGATCGTGCACCCTACGAATCTCCGGGGGTTGGCGCCCGACCACACGCTGGTGTTGGTCAATGGGCGGCGCCGGCATCGTGGCTCCGTGATTTATTGGTCGCGGATCGGCGTCTCGCACGGTGCCCAAGGCCCGGACCTTTCGGCCATACCTGCCATCGCCTTGCGGCAGGTGGAGGTGCTGCGCGACGGCGCTTCGGCCCAGTACGGCTCCGACGCCATCGCCGGGGTGATGAACTTCCTGCTCAAGGAGGACCGCTCCGGCGGTTCCCTGCAAGTGCGCGCCGGTGGCTATGGCGAGGGCGACGGCGAATCCCAAACCGCCGCTGGCAACATTGGCCTGCCGTGGGGCGCAGATGGCTTCGTAAATCTCAGCGTCGAATACGGCAAAGCCAAAGCCACCAACCGCAACATCCAGCGCGCGGACGCGCAACTCTTGGTCACCGCCGGCAACACGCACGTCGCCAATCCGGCACAGCGCTGGGGTAGACCGAAGCTCGACGACGACCTCAAGCTGTGGGCGAACTTCCGCCGCGCCATCGGCAGCGGCCAGAGCGAGTTCTACGGCCACGCCAACTACGCCAGCCGCGACGTGGGCAATCGCGGCTTCTTCTTTCGGAACCCAAACACCCGTGATGCCGTGTTCAGCGGCGACGGCGGCGCTAGCTTGCTCATCGGCGACGCCTTGGACGCCACCGACGGCGTCGCCGATGGCAGCGGCAACTGCCCGGTCGTGACGGTAACGAACGGACTGCCGGAACAAACCGCCTTAGCCCGCGTGCTTGCAGACCCGAACTGCTTCACCTTCCAAGAGATGTTCCCCGGTGGCTTCCAACCCCTATTCGGTGGTACGCGGGTGGATACAGGGCTCCTCGCCGGCTTGCGTGGGCAAACCGTGGCCGGCACGGCTTGGGACTTGAGCGTCAGCGTCGGCTCGAACGAGGCGGACTTCATCCTGGTGGACAGCGTGAATGCATCGCTGGGGCCCGCGACGCCCACCGAGTTCGATCCGGGGCTGTACCTGCAACGTGAGATGAGCGCCAACCTGGACCTCGCCCGCAGCATCGGCGAGCGACTGCATCTTGCCGGCGGCTTGGAATGGCGCGACGAGAGCTTCGAGATCGGTCTCGGCGAGCCGGACTCCTGGCGCATTGGCCCCTACGGCGCGCAGGGGTTCAGTTCAGGTTCGAACGGTTTCCCCGGCTTTAGCCCAATAGCCGTCGGTGAATGGAGCCGCGCCAACGCCGCCGCCTATGGCGAGGTGGAATACGGGCCAGGCGATCACTCCTTCACGTTCGGCGGAGCGCTCCGCCTCGAGCGCTACGACGATTTCGGCACAACGTGGAACGGCAAGCTCGCGGGACGCAGGGAAGTCGCCGTCGGGCTCGCTGTCCGCGGCAGCGCCAGCACCGGCTTCCGGGCGCCCACGCCCGGCCAGCAAAACGCCTTCAACGTCTCGACGCAGTGGGATCCGAACCTGCTCGAACTCGTCAACAACGGCACCATTCCCTCCACCGCGCGGGTGGCGGCGCTGCGCGGCGGCGAGGCGCTCGACGCCGAGAAGTCGCGGAATCTAGCCGCTGGCGTGGTACTTGAGCGGGACTCGCTGCTGATCGCCGTGGACATCTTTCGCATCGACCTCAAGGATCGCCTGGGTGTGACGGGCCTGTTCGCCTTGGCACCGGACGAGGTGGACGCGCTCCTCGCCGAGGGCATCACCAGCGCCGCCAACCTTGCCAACTTCCGCTTCTTCGCCAACGACTTCGAGACGCGCACGCAAGGCATGGACGTGGTGGCGTCGTGGCGCCCACCAGCTTGGGGCGGGCGCACATCAGTGGACCTTGCGCTGAACCTGACCCGCACCAAGGTCATGGACTACAACCCCGCCACCCTCGACGCTCGTCGAATCAGGGAGTTGCGCGACGCCTTGCCGCGACGGCGCTGGAACGCCAGCGTTCGCCACGAGATGGGCCGGATGCGATTCCTTGCCCGTCTTCGTTACTTCGACGGCTGGTGGGACCCGAGGGACGATTGGGCCTACGGCAACGCCCACCTCTTGGACCTCGAAGCAATCCTGCAAGCGAGCGCCCGAATCCGCTTCGCCCTCGGTGCCCGCAATGCCTTGGACACCGAAGCCGACCGCAACCCCAACCCCCGGCGCATCGGCAACCTCTACAGCACGCGAGCACCCTTCGACGTAAACGGCAGGTTCCTGTACGCACGCATGGAGTACCGCTTGGGCGGTTGATCGAAGGCCGGCCACCCATCGAACCCCATCCAACGCCTCTCCGGCACAGCGTCACGTTTTGCCGTATCGTGTCGCGCTCGCTTTGCGGGGAGGAGGTCCGCATGTTCGGTTCGCAGCTTGTCAATGAACAGGCGACATGGGAAGAGATTACGGCGGTGCTCGAGGTGATGGAGTCGGGACGCTGGACGAGCGTCTTCGCCTACGACCACTTCATCCCGCCCTGGCATCGCACGGACGAGATCAAGGAGCACGAGTTCCTCAACACGCTGGAAGGCTGGTCGCTCTTGGCATCCGTCGCCGCGGTCACGAACAAGCTCAAGCTCGGCATCCTCGTCTCCGGCAACACCTACCGCAACCCGGCGTTGATGGCGAAGATGGCCGCCACCATCGATGTGGTGTCGCACGGTCGCGTCATGCTCGGCATCGGCGCCGGCTGGAACGTCCGCGAGCACGAGGCCTACGGCTGGGAGTTCCCGTCCATGCGCGAGCGCTCGGATCGGCTTGAGGAAGCCTGCGCCCTCATCCGCGCCCTCTTCCACTCCGGCGAAAAGGAACGGGTGGACTACGACGGCAAGTACTACAAGCTGAAGCAGGCCGCGTTCGCCCCCAAGGGCGGCAGCGACGCACCCATCCCCATCATGGTGGGAGGCACCGGCGAGCGCCGCACCCTCAAGACCCTCGCCATGTACGGCGACATCATGAACGTGATCGCGAGCCCTGACCGAGTGCGGCACCTAAACGGCGTGCTCGAACGCCACTGCGAAGCCGTCGGCCGCGACCCAGCCGAGATCGAACGCACCCTGCACGTGCCCATTCGCCTCGTCCGCGACGAGAAGAAGGCCAAGGAGCAGCGCGGCGACAACGACTGGGCCATGATCGGCCCGCCGCAATACGTCATCGACCGCATCGCCGACTTCGCCAAGGAGGGCATCACCGAGTTCACGCCGCAAATCCGCCCACAGAAGCCGGAGGTGTACCAGGAGCTGGACGAGGAGGTGTTCTCCGCCTTCGACTGATCGCCTGCGCCACAGGGAGGTGGGGCGCGGCAGGGCCTTAGCCGCGCTATCTGGCTTAGCTAAGCTAGGAGCCTGCACTGTAGACGGCGCAGGCACCAGGGCCGCCAGGAATGCTACCGCAAAGCGAGTGCCCCCGTAGGGGCGGGGCTTGTCCCCACCCGCGTTGGAACGTACCGTTGAACTCGGCGCCGGACGGGACCAGCCCGTCCCCTACGAACCGTTCTACGGCGCAGCTCTAGCCGCCGTTGCGCGAGCGAACCCGCTTGCCGAAAATTGAGCGGAGCGTCCTGGCGTTGGTTCATGGTATGGTCGTATGACGTTTTCTGGATCGATGGCGGCGGTGTGCAGCAGGTGAAAGTGTCCCCGAAGTACCAAGTGGTCATTCCCAAGGCCATACGCGAGTCTCTCCGAATCGAACCCGGTCAGCGACTGCAGGTTGTGCCCTATGGTGACCGCATCGAGCTTGTGCCGATGCGTCGCATCGGTGATTTGAGGGGCTTTCTCGCCGGCATGGACCCGCGACTCGAGCGCGAGCCGGATCGTGAGTTCTAGGAGCTTGCGCCCCAGAAAGCCACGCAATTTGGATTAGTGGGGGCAAGGTCATAAGTATGTGGGGGGTGGGGGCCGAACCCCCGCGCCAAACGAGGGGTTTGGCGGCGCGAGCGGTGGCGTCGACCACTTCAACCTAGTCGACTCTTCGGGTTGGATCGAGTTCTTCACCGACGGCGCCAATGCCGACGTGTTCGCTGAGCCGCTCGCCGACGAGAGCCGGCTCGTGGTTCCGACCGTGAGTGTTTACGAGGTCTTCCGCGTCGTACTGCGCCGGCGCGGTGAGGACGACGCGCTTCGCGCCGCCGCAGCGATGGGCCGCGGACGCGAGATTCCCCTTTCGTCGGCACTGGCGCTGGAGGCCGCGCGGCTCGCACACGCCAGTCATCTGGCGATGGCGGACGGGATCATCCTGGCGACGGCTCGCTTCGCTGGCGCGATGCTTTGGACGCAAGATATTGATTTCTCCGGAATTCCCCAAGTGAGGTACGTCCCAAAGGCAACGAGATGATGCGGCATGACTAAGTTCCGTCGCTCACGCCGGCCTTTGATCGCGCTCGCATGCTGCCTACAAGCTGTGGTGGCATACGC
>VXPR01000425.1 GCA_009839405.1 Gammaproteobacteria bacterium | reverse complement strand
GGGGCGGGCCGCCCTCGCCCCCAGGGCCCTCGCTCCGGTTCCCTTCGCACGGAGCCGTGTTCTGCCTGCACGTTGGCGTCGACGCGGCGTCGGCAGCTCCTTTGCGACGATGCGGAATGATGGCTGAGGGAACCTGACGATGTGGCAATACGTCGTCCGCCGTCTGTTGCAGATGCTGCCGGTGCTGGCGCTGGTGACGTTTCTCGTCCATGCGTTGATGCTGGCGATCCCCGGCGATCCCGTCCGCGCCCTGATCGGCCCGGGCGAGGTGCTCGACGAAGAGCAAATCGCCCTCATTCGCAAGGAGCACCACCTCGACGAACCAGTGCTCGTGCAGTACGGCATCTGGCTCGGCAAAGCCGTGCAAGGCGACCTCGGCCGCTCCACCCAAAACCAGCGCCCAGTCGCAGAGGAACTCGGCTCCCGGGCCCTCGTGACTCTGCAATTCGGCATCGTTGCCTGGCTCACAGCCCTGTTCGTCGGCGTGCCCGCAGGCATCGCCTCGGCGGTGTACCGCGGCCGGCCCGTGGACTACGTGGCGACCGTGCTGTCCATCGGCGGCGTGGCCATACCCAACTTCTGGCTCGGCATCATGGCCATTCTGCTGTTCGGCGTGACCTTGGGATGGCTGCCCACCCAAGGCTACGTGGACATCTTCGAAGACCCGGTGGAGGGCCTGCGCCACATGGCGCTGCCGGCCTTTGCCCTGGGGGTGACGAGCTGCGCCCTCATCATGCGCCAGAGCCGCTCCGCCATGCTCGAAGTGCTGGCGCAGGACTACATGCGCACGGCCCGCGCGAAGGGCCTGAGCGAGCGGGTAGTGATCTGGATTCACGCGCTGCGCAATGCGCTGCTGCCGGTGGTGACGGTGTTCGGCCTGCAAACCGGCCGCATCTTCGCCGGCGCCGTGGTGATCGAGACCCTGTTCGGCATCCCCGGCATGGGCAACTACATGGTGCAGGCCATCTTCGCCCGGGATTTCGTGGTGGTGCAGGGCGGCGTGCTGCTGATGGCGGTGTCGGTGCTCACCGCCAATCTCATCACCGACCTTGCCTACGCCTGGCTCGATCCGAGGATCAAGTACGGTGACTGAAGGGACGCTGCCGGCACTGGCTACGGAGCATCCGGCGGCGACGACGCTGCGGCGCCTGCTGGCCATGCCGCAGGCGGCGCTCGGGGTCGTGGTGATCGTGCTGACGGTGCTCGCGGCGCTGCTCGCACCGTGGATCGTGCCTGTGGACCCCGAGGAGATGGACTTCGACAATCTGCTGAGCGGCATCTCCGCCGAACACTGGCTGGGTTCGGACCAGATGGGCCGGGATACCTTGGCGCGGCTCATCGTCGGTGCCCAGGTGGCGCTGATGGTGAGCATCGGTGCGGTGGGGCTCGGCGTTGCCCTCGGCGTGCCGCTTGGGCTTGCCTCGGTGCATTTCCGCGGCTTCGTGGACGACGTCATCATGCGGGTGATGGACGCCTTGGTGGTGTTTCCGAGCCTGCTGATAGCCGTGGGGCTCGCCGCGGCCATGGGCGGCTCGCTGGTTACGGTGATCGTCGCAATTGGCCTCGCCAACGTGCCCTGGATGGCGCGCGTGGTGCGCAGCCAAGGCCTGACGGTGCGCGAACTCGACTATGTGGCGGCGGCGCAGGCCGGTGGCATGAGCAACGTGCGCATCATCGTCCGCCACATCCTGCCGAACAGCGTTGCCCCCGTGATCGTGCAGGCGACCCTCGGCATGGGCTACGCGGTGCTGACGGAAGCGGCGCTCGGCTTCATCGGCGTCGGCATCCAGCCGCCAACCCCCACCTGGGGCAACATGCTGCAGCAGGCATTCCCGATGCTGGACCAGCAGCCCTTGCTCTCGGTGGTCCCCGGCCTTGCCATCTTCCTGTTGGTGCTCGCCTTCAACTTCGTCGGCGACGCCTTGCGCGACATCCTGGATCCACGGCTGAAAGGCGTGGTGGGTGCCTAAGCCCGGACCCTCGAGACGCAAGCCGCCTCCGTGGAATAGACCGTACAACCCAATGATCTTGCGTCGCTTTTCTTCGTAGGGGACGGGCTTGTCCTCGCCCGTCTTGAATGCATCCGACCGAACTGGACGCAAGGCAATTTTGTTTCAATATATGTCCAATTATCTCTCCACTTTATCTTCATTTTTATCGATCAAGCGCGTATAGTGCGCCGCCATTGACTCTTGCCTGCCGGGACACCTGCCCATGCCGAGACAGCGAACGATCGAAGCACCGGTTCACGCCATCGGCGTCGGAGTCCACACCGGCAACATCGCTCGCATCACCTTGCGCCCTGCCCCCGTCGATACCGGCATCGAGTTCACCCGCACCGACACGCCACAGCGGCGACCGATCAAGGCGCGGGCAGAGAACGTTTGCGACACCACGCTCGCCACCAGCATTGGCATGGAAGGCGTGCAGATTGCCACCGTCGAGCACCTGCTGTCGGCGCTGTGGGGGCTCGGCATCGACAACCTCCACGTTGATCTGCACGGCGAGGAAGTGCCGATCATGGACGGCAGCGCACAGCCGTTCATCGACCTGGTCAACAGCGTCGGCATCCGCGAGCAGGATTCCGCGAGGCGCTACATCCTCATCACCCGCGAGGTGCGGGTGAGCCACGGCGACGCGGTGGCTACGCTGAGCCCCTACGACGGCTTCAAGGCCGGCTACACGTTCGTGTTCGACCATCCGGTTTACAACCGCTACCCCAAGCACGCCGAGCTCGACTTCGCCGACATCAGCTACGTGGACGACGTGAGCGGCGCCCGCTCGTTTGGCCTCGCGCGAGAGCTCGCACAAGCGCAGGCGATCAAGCGCTGCCTCGGCTCAAGCCTTGCCAACGCGGTGGGCATCGACGACCACGGCATCATCAACGACGAGGGGCTGCGCTACCCGGACGAGTTCGTCAAGCACAAGATCCTCGACGCCATCGGCGACCTCTATCTCCTGGGATTGCCGCTGATCGGCGCTTTCGAGGGCTACATGTCCGGCCACGCCCTCAACAACACGCTGGCAATGGCGCTGCTCCGCTGCACAGACGCATGGACCTTGGTGGCGTCCGACGATGCCGCCGCCCAAGGCGCAGTCCGCCGCACCGCCCAACTGCACTGACAAGCCTCTCGAAGGGAGGGCCTTGGCCGGGCGGGTAAAATGCCGCCTTTGCGCTTTTGCCTAAGGCACAAGGCTCCGCGATGAGCGTACGCACCCGGGTTGCCCCGAGCCCCACCGGCGATCCCCATGTCGGCACCGCCTACATGGCGCTGTTCAACTACGCCTTCGCCCGTCGCCACGGCGGTCGCTTTGTCCTGCGCATCGAAGACACCGATCGCGCCCGTTCGAGCGCAGCTTCCGAGGAGGCCATCTTCGAAGCCCTGCACTGGCTCGGCCTCGATTGGGACGAGGGGCCGGATGTGGGCGGCCCCAGCGGCCCGTACCGCCAGAGCGAGCGGCGCGAGGCATACACGCAACACGTCGAGGCGCTCCTTGAGAGCGGCAAGGCGTTCTACTGCTTCTGTTCCCGCGAGCGGCTCGACGCGGTGCGCCGCGAGCAGCAAGAGGCAGGGCAGACGCCGCGCTACGACGGCCATTGCCTCTCGGTGGACCCCGACGAGGCCCGCGCCCGAGTAGCCGCTGGTGAAGAGCACGTCATTCGCCTCGCCGTGCCGGGCGAGGGCACGTGCCAAGTCGAGGACGGCTTGCGCGGAACCATCGAGATTCCGTGGCAGCAAGTGGACATGCAGGTGCTGGTGAAGGCCGACGGCTTCCCCACCTATCACCTGGCCGTGGTGGTGGACGATCACCTCATGGCCATCAGCCACGTGCTGCGCGGCGAAGAGTGGATCAACTCCATGCCGAAGCACCGGCTGCTCTACGACGGCTTCGGCTGGGACATGCCGCAGCACTACCACCTGCCGCTGCTCCGCAATCCCGACCGCAGCAAGCTCTCCAAGCGCAAGAACCCCACCGGCATCGACTACTACCGCCGCCGCGGCTATCTGCCGGAGGCACTCCTCAACTATCTCGCCCTCATGGGCTGGTCCATGCCCGACGAGCGCGAGGTCTTCAGCCTGGCCGAGATGATCGAGAACTTCGACATCGATCGCGTTTCCGTGCGCGGCCCCGTGTTCGACCCCGAAAAGCTCGACTGGCTAAGCGGCCAGCACCTGCGCGCCTTGGAGCCCCAGGATTTCGCCGCCCGCTTCAATGAGTGGGCAAGCGCGGATCGCCTCGCGTCCCTGATCCCGCTCGTCCGAGAGCGAACCGAACGCTTCAGCGATCTGGCCGGTCACGTGGACTTCCTCATGGGCGACCGCGCCCCGCTCGACACGGACAGCTTCGCTTCCACCAAACGTCCCCCGGAGGAGTGCCGCCGCATCCTCGACCACGTCCTGCGCGCCGTGGAACCTGTCGAGTCATGGCAGCGAGACGCACTGCACGAGGCAATCTCCTCCCTCGCCACGGCCATGAGCCTCAAGCTCCGCGACCTCATGCCAACCCTGTTCATCGCCATCGCCGGCCGCAGCCGCGCGCTGCCGCTCTTCGACTCGATGGCCTGGCTGGGCCGCGACCTCACCCGAGACCGGCTCCGCACCGCCATCGCGGCCTTGGGCGGGATCAGCAAGAAGGAGGCGAAGCGCCTCGAACGGGCCTGGCGCGATCTCTGGTAGGCTCATTCCAACACCGAAGTCCACGAGCGAGGCCCGTCCCATGCCCCACGACATCGTCATTCGCAACGGCACGCTGGTGGACGGCACCGGCACTCCAGGCCGCGCCGGCGACCTCGCACTCGACGGCGACCGCATCACCGCCGTCGGCGACGTCCCAGAACGCGGACGCCGCGAGATCAACGCGGAAGGCAAGTTCGTCACCCCCGGCTTCGTCGACATCCACACCCACCTCGACGCCCAGATCGCCTGGGACCCCATCGCCTCGTCCTCCTGCTACCACGGCATCACCTCGGCGGTGATCGGCAACTGCGGCGTCACCTTCGCCCCGTGCAAGCCGGCCGACCGCGACTATCTCGCCCGCATGATGGAATCCGTCGAGGACATCCCCCGCGACGCCATCAACGCCGGCCTGCCGTGGGACTGGGAAACCTACGGCGAGTACCTCGCCAGCATCGACCGCATGGACAAGGGCATCAACGTCGGCGGCATGGTGGGCCACTGCGCCGTGCGCATCCACGCCATGGGCGAACGCAGCCTGTCCGAAGACCCGGCCGAAGCCACCGACGACGACATTGCGCGCATGTGCGACCTGGTGGACGAGGCCATCGGCGCCGGCGCCCTTGGCTTCTCCACCTCCCGCACCTTCCTGCACAAGGTTCCAGACGGCCGCCACGTGCCCGGGACCTACGCCGACCCGAAGGAACTCCTTGCCATGGGGCGCGTGCTGGGCCGCCACGGCAAGGGCATCTTCGAAGGGGCACTCCGCATCGGCGAGCGCGACCGCGAGGAAGGCCTGCCGAAAACCCGCGCCGAAATCGCCTGGGTGGGCGAACTCTCGCGCCAGAACAACGTGCGCTGCACCTTCGGCCTAGCCCACAGCTATCGCCGCCCCGACCTCTACCGGCGCGTGATCGAATTCGCCGAGGAAGAGAACGCCAAGGGCGCCCAGCTACGCCCACAGACCAGCTCCCGGGGCATCGGCGGCCTCTTCGGCCTCGACCACTGCACCCCGTTCGACGCCACGCCAGCTTGGCGCGAACTGCACGCGATGTCCTTTGCCGAGCGCGTCCGAGCGCTGGAGGACGAGTCGTTCCGAGCCCGCCTCGCCGACCTCACCGAAACGCCTACGCTTGATCTCGCGCAAGCCTACATCCTCACCGACGACGACCTCGACTACGTCCACGATCGCGACCGCTCGCTGGCCGCGCTGGCCGAACGCACCGGCCAAACCCCGGTGGAAGCCTTCATCGACCTCAACCGCCGCCACAAGGGCCGCGTGCAACTCTGGCACCCCGGCCTCAACCAGTCCATGGACGCCATCGAGGAGATGATCACCAACCCCACCGTCGCCATGGGCCTCG
>VXPR01000274.1 GCA_009839405.1 Gammaproteobacteria bacterium | reverse complement strand
GTGGCCTCCACTTCGACGCCGAGATGATTGAGCCGATCTGGCCCCTCCTGCTCAAACAGCACCAGCTTCAGCGGCGGGTCCGCGACCTCGAAGTTGGCATAGCCGGGGCGTTCCTTGTGGGGCGAGACGCCAAACAGGCGACTGTAGAAGGCGATGGCTTGGTCGATGTCGGGCACATTGATCGCAACTTGCACTCTTGCCATGGCGTCTCTCCGGAGTTCGGGTTCACTGTATATGCGGCCAAATGACGTTAGCACAAGGCGGGGGCCTTCTTCCTCCAGCCACTGTCGCCGCTACACCGACTCGAAGGCAGGGGGATGCACGATCGCGTCACCGGGGCTCCTGTCCATTGCGAGAGCGAGTCCCATGAGATTGGGTCCCGCGTATGGGCTAGTCATGCCCCGAACCGTGTGTCCACGGAAGCCGAAGCGGCGATAGTAGGCGGGGTCGCCGAGCACCACCAGCAGCGCAACGCCCTGCGCCTTGGCGCGGGCGATTCCCGCCTCGATGAGGGCGGCGGCGATGCCTTGCCGGCGCCAGCTTGTGGTCACCGCAACCGGCGCCAATGCCAGGCAACCCTTGGGCGCGACAAGGCGGGAGAAGACGACGTGGCCGACGACGGTATCGGAAGCGAGCGCAACCAAAGAAAACGCCGTGTCGCCGTCCTGACGAAGCTGCCGCACCAGGTTTGCCTCGGCCGCAGTGGGAAAGCACTCGAGGAGCAGCGCGTGTACTGCGTCCGCATCGCGGGGCCGCTCGTCGCGTATGGTGGCTGCGGCGTTGTGTTTTGTGGTCATGCGCTGTTGGCCTTTGGCCTCCTGCTCGGCGAGAATCCGCGAACGACGTTGCGGTCCGTGCGCGAGGCTGCGGACGCGAATATCGCTCCATCATAGCGACGGCAAAGGCATCTGCGCCGCCAGGGCCACGCACTGGGGGGAACATGACGCACATCGAGGGCCCCGCCGGAGCCTTGGAACTGGCAGTAGATGTCCGCGGCGGCGACTGCGCAGTGCTTTGCCATCCACATCCGCTCTACGGCGGCTCCATGCACGACGCCGTGCTGGGCATTGCCGAGGAAGCATGGCAACGCCAAGGCGGCAGTTCCATCCGCTTCAATTACCGTGGCGTTGGTGCCAGCGAGGGCAGTTTCGATGGCGGCAATGGCGAGGCGGAAGATGCCGTTTGCGTCGCAAACTGGGTACGCAGCACACTCGAAACGAGAACGCTCACCCTGCTTGGCTATTCCTTCGGTGCCGGTGTCGCATGGCGTGCCGCCGCCGCCCTCGACGACATCGCCCAAGTTGTGCTGGTGGCACCGCCCATGCCATCGATGGACTTCCCCCACCGAGGCACACCCCGAACCGTGCTCATCCACGGTGACCAAGACGACTTCGTGGACGCGGAGTTCGCTACCAAGTGGGCGGCTGAGCAGGAGTCCACGCGCCTAATCACGTTGGCGGGCGCAGACCACTTCTTCTCCGGCGCGGGCAAGGCGCTCGCCGCCGCATTTGACACGGCGTTTGGCGCCTGCAAAGGCGCCGGCTGACTTCAGATCCCAATCATCCGCTGCTGATAGTTGTGAAGCACCTCCGTGCGCGTCGCTTCGTCAAGCCGGATGGGCTGATCCGCCAGCGGCTGGTAGGAATAGGGCTGCTCCTCGGGAAATCGCTGCTTGCGGGCGTCGATGGCGAGCGGGATGAGTCGGCTGCTTGACTCGATGTAGGCGTCGCTGTACGGCTCGGGCGCCCAGCCCTGGACGCCGGCCACCGACGAGCGACGGTGAAAGCCGAACACGAACGTCGCCCTGGGGGTGGCGGAAGTGTTGGGAAACGAGCCATGCACCACCTGGCGGTTGCAGATGGCCACGTCGCCTGGGTTGCAGAGCATCGGCACCGCCCCTTCGAGCCGGTCGGAGCCGCTGTCGGCCATCATCCCTTTGAGGTCGGCTTTACCGCCGGTGTGTGTGCCCGGTACGACCCAAAGGGCGTTCTCGGCGGAAGTCGGGTAGAGATTCACCATGAAATTGAAGCCGTGAGTGCCGCGGTCAAGCTCCGGGCTTTGCCAGTGGGTGGTGCCGTCCTGATGCCACGAAACCGCCGCACCCAGCCGAGCCTGCTTGAACCAGATAACCTCGGTGAAGGGCGTGAAGTCGGCGCCGTTCACCGCCTCCGCCACGGCCAACAGCCCAGGGTGACCGTAGATGCGCAGCGTGCTCTCCATGAACTGCAGGATGCCGCCGATTTGCAGCAGCACTTGGGCCGGCGCGTTTTCGGGGGCGTTCGGCTCGCGCATCTTTATCTGATAGCGGCCGCCCGTTGTCTCCGTGGCGCCGTAGGGATCGGTCAGGGGCTTGACGAAGCGAAACAGTTTCCGCTGCGTCTCGTCACCCACCGCGGGCCGACCCTGGGCATCGGTTTCGGCACCGGAAGCAATGGGCGCCCGCGCCACAAGCTCATCGAACTCACACTTGAGCTCCGCCATCTCCTCGGCATCGAGCGCACCCTCAAAGATGTAGAAGCCGGTGCGCCAATAGGCGTCGAGAATGGCCTCGTCCACCCGTCCATCAGGATCAACATTGAGCGGCCCCCGGTTGCCAAGCGCCATCGCCTGTTCCGCCGCCTTTGCGAAGTTCGTCACGCCATGCCCCCGTTGATGATCCAGTCAATCATACGCGGTGACCGCACCCTCGGTTCCGCGAGTTATACTCCGGTATAACTCGTGACCGTCCGATCCTCGCCACTAAGGAGGAAGGCAAACCATGCATTCGACGTGTCTTCGCAGAGTTGGCGGTTCGGTCATGTTGGCCGTGCCACCGGCGCTGCTCGATCTGCTCAATCTCGGTGCGGGCGCCGAGGTTGATCTTGACATTGACGACGGCCGCTTGGTCGTGTTGCCGTGCGTACGGCCGAGCTATACGTTGGACGAGCTCTTGGCGCAATGCGACCAAACTGCAGAAGATGATGTGGACCGTGCTTGGCTCGACTCAGGGCCCGTCGGCAATGAATTGCTGTAGATGGAGCGGGGTGACATCTGGCTCGTCGACTTGAATCCGGCGGCCGGACACGAACAGCGCGGAGTCCGGCCAGTGGTCATTGTGTCGCCCGACTCGTTCAATCAACTGACGGGGACGCCGGTAGTCGTTCCGGTCACTCGACGCGGCAACTTTGCCCGCAGACGAGGCTTTACGGTCTCACTTGAAGGTGCGGGCACGCAAACCACTGGCGTGATTCGATGCGATCAACCCCGCACTGTTGACTTTGCTGCCAGACGCGGGAGGCGCATCGAGTCGATCCCACAGACGGTCATGGACGATGTCCTCGCCCGACTGCGGGCAATCATCGCGTAGGAAGGGAAACCATGAAACTACTGATCGCCAATCGGGGTGAGATCGCCATTCGCATAGCGAGGGCAGCGGCGGACCTTGGTCTTGCGTCGGTGGCAGTGTATTCGGAGGACGATTCCGCGAGCCTGCATGTTCGGGTGGCCGATGAGGCGCATGCGCTGGCCGGGGTCGGGGCGGCGGCCTATCTCGACGAAGAGGCTGTGGTGGAGGCGGCGCGGGCTACGGGCTGCGATGCGGTGCATCCGGGATATGGGTTCCTTGCGGAGCGCGCCAGCTTTGCCGAGCGCTGTGCCGAGGCAGGCATCACCTTTGTCGGGCCGAAGGTTGAACACCTTGCCCTGTTCGGCGACAAGGGGCGGGCCCGAGCCGCGGCTGTGGCTGCGGGGGTGCCAGTGGCGAGTGGTCTGGACCGCGCCGTTACGCTGGAGGAGGCGCAAGCGTTTTTCGACTCGCTGAACGGTGGCGCGATGATCGTCAAGGCCGTCGCCGGGGGCGGTGGCCGTGGCACCAGAATGGTCGAGGATGCTGCGGACGTCGAATCCGCGTGGCAGCGCTGCCGGTCCGAAGCCAAGGCGGCGTTCGGGGTGGCGGATGTGTACGTGGAGGAGTGCCTGCCCCGCGCTCGCCACATCGAGGTGCAGATTCTCGGCGACGCCGCCGGCAACGTGGCGCATCTCGGTGAGCGCGAGTGCAGCGTGCAGCGGCGGCATCAGAAGGTGGTGGAAATCGCGCCGGCACCGGCACTCGACGGTGACCTGCGAGGCCGCATCATCGACGCGGCCGTTCAGTTCGCCCGCCACCAGGGCTATTCGAGCTTGGGAACGTTCGAGTTTCTCCTGGACGCCACGGACTCCCACGGCGAACGCCCGTTCGTCTTCATCGAAACGAACGCCCGGCTGCAAGTGGAGCACACCGTCACCGAGGAAGTGACCGGCGTCGACATCGTGCAAGCCCAAATTCGTCTCGCTCAAGGGGCAACGCTTGCGGAACTGGGCCTCGACGACCCCGCCATCGCCAAGCCACGCGGCTATGCCATCCAGGCCCGCGTGAACATGGAGACATTGGGCGAGGACGGTTCCGTGCGCCCGGCCGGCGGCGAACTCGCCGTGTATGAGGCACCAAACGGCCCCGGCGTGCGTACGGACGGCTTCGGTTACGCCGGCTATTCCACATCCACCGCCTTCGACTCGTTGCTCGCCAAGGTAATCGGACATTCGCCGTTGCCCGACTTCGAGGCTGCGGTCGCCCGCACGCAGCGCGCTCTCTCGGAGTTCCGCATCGAAGGCGTTGGAACGAACATTCCCTTTTTGCACAATGTGTTGCAGCACGAGGACTTCCTTGCAGGGGAGGTCACCACGCGCTGGGTGGACGACAACCTGCACCACTTGGCCGTGCCCTCCACCGAGACTCGGCAGCGCTTCGTCAGCAAATCTGGGGCCGGCCCGACACCCGCTGCAGACGGCTTTGCTGGTGCCCGGGTCGATACCAGCGATCCTTTGGCCCTCTTCGACCACGACGCTAAAGTGAAATCGGAGCAGGCATCCCAACCCATCGCTGAACCGGATCTACCACCCGTCCAGGGGCCGGATGGCGCCACCGGGGTGGGTTCGCCCATCCAAGGCACCATCGTCTCGCTCGATGTCACTCCCGGCGACGAAGTGCGCGCTGGACAGCAGGTAGCGGTCGTCGAAGCGATGAAGATGGAGCATGTCATCGCCGCCGAACACGACGGCATCGTCCGACAGGTGACGATGGCGGAAGGCGATGTGGTGCGTGAGGGCTATCCCATCGTCTTTGTGGAGGAGGCCGAGGTCACGGGTGGCGCCGCATCGGCAGCGGCGGAACTGGATCCGGACTACATCCGCCCCGACCTCGCCCAAACCTACGAGCGCCACGCCTACATCCTGGACGAGAACCGCCCCGAGGCAGTGGCGAAGCGCTACGGCCGAGGCTACCGAATGCCCCGCGAGAACATCGAGCAGTTGATGGACGAGGGCAGTTTCAAGGAATACTGGCCACTCGTGGTCGCCCGCCAACACCGCCGCCACGACATGGAAACCCTGCGTCGCGACACCCCGGCGGACGGACTCATCGCCGGCATCGGCACGGTGAACGCGGATCTCTTCGGCGAAGAGGACGCCCGCACGATGCTGGTGCACTACGACTACACGGTACTGGCCGGAACCCAAGGCGGGCGCAACCATTACAAGCAGGACCGCATGTTCGAACTGGCACACCGGTTCCGCATCCCGCTCATTCTGTTCGGGGAAGGTGGCGGCGGCCGGCCGGGAGACGACAGCGGCGGCCCGGGCGTCGCCTTCGACACCCACACCTTCACCCGCTTCTCGCAGCTATCCGGCTTGGTGCCACTCATCAGCGTCATCAACGGCCGGACGTTCGCCGGCAACACGGCGCTGGTGGCCTGTTGCGACGTCATCATCGCCACGGAACGAACCACCGTGGCGATGGGCGGCCCGGCCATGATCGAAGGCGGCGGCCTTGGCATCTACACCCCCGAGGAGGTGGGGCCCATGTCGTTCCAGGTGCCGAATGGTGTGGTGGACCTTCTGGCCAAGGACGAAGCCGACGCTGTGGAGGTGGCGCAAAAGTACCTCTCGTACTTCCAAGGTTCGGTCAGCGAGTGGCAAGCACCAGATCAGCGCCGACTGCGCCACATCGTGCCCGAGAACCGCCTGCGCCTCTAC